>VERS01000431.1 GCA_018882545.1 Mycobacterium sp. | reverse complement strand
GGTCAAGACGTACTGCACCGGGCACATCGCCGACGCCGACGGCATCACCGTCGAGGCGGAAGGCGTTTTCATCACCCCGCGCTGGCTGCGGGATTGAGGCCGGGAAGCCGTGGAGAAGGTGATCGTCGCGCTGCGGACCGCGTCCACCGACGAGGACCTCGCGGTGCGGCTGTGCGGACCGACGGCGGCGGCACTGCTGGATCTGGGTGTGCCCGGTCTGACGGTCAACGTGCGCGACGCGGCGGTCCGCGATGCGGTGATGACGCTGACGACGCTGGACCCGCCGGTGCAGGGTTTCGTCAGCCTGTGGGTGGAACAGCACTTCGGCGACCAACTCCGGGCGGCCCTGGATGTGCTGCGGCCCACCGCCGAGTCGGTGGCCGCCTACCTGGTCTGCGAATCGGCCCCGATGCCGCCGCCGCCGCCACCGCCGGGGCGGCGGGCCGCGGGCCTGGCCAACGTCGCCCTGCTGCGCCGGCCGGCCGACCTCGACGAGGCGACCTGGCTGACCCGTTGGCAGTGCGATCACACCCCGGTTGCCATCGCCACCCAGTCGACCTTCGGGTATGTGCAGAACTATGTGGTGCGGCGGCTGACCCCGGACGCCCCGCCGGTGTCGGCGATCGTCGAGGAGCTGTTCCCGATCGAGGCGGTGCGCAGTCTGCATGCCTTCTTCGGGGCCGCCGACGACGCCGATCTCGCCGACCGGCTGGGCAGGATGATCGCCAGCACATCGGCTTTCGGCGCCAATGTCAACGTCGACACCGTGGCGACCGGGCGGTACGTGTTCCGGACGCCGTTCACCGCCCTAGGCTGACCCGGGTGACGCTTCTCCTCGCCGACGCGAACCGGGTCCGAACCCTGACCCTGAACCGGCCCGATGCCCGCAACGCCTTCAACGAGGCCCTCTACGACGCGGTCGCCGATGCCCTCAACGCCGCCGCCGCAGACCCCGGTGTGGCCGTCGCGGTGCTCACCGGCGCGGGCCCAGCCTTCTGCGCCGGCCAGGATCTCACCGAGATGCAGGCCCGGATCACCGATCCCGGTTTCACCCCGGGCCGGCACGGGTTCCCCGGCCTCATCGACGCCCTCGCCGGCTTTCCCAAACCGCTGATCTGCGCGGTCAACGGGGTGGGCGTGGGCTTGGGGGCGACCATCCTGGGCTACGCCGATCTTGCGTTCATGGCCTCGACCGCACGGCTGAAGTGCCCCTTCACCGATCTCGGGGTGGCCCCGGAGGCAGCGTCGTCATATCTGTTGCCGCAGTTGGTCGGACGGCAGAACGCGGCGTGGATGCTGATGTCCTCGCAGTGGGTGGACGCCGCCGACGCCCACCGCATGGGCTTGGTGTGGAAGATCTGTGAGCCGGACGATCTGCTGCCCGAAGTGCGCCGGCACGCCGACATTCTGGCTGCGAAGCCCATCTCGAGCCTGGTCGCCGTCAAGCAGGCCATCGCCGAGGCGGCCCGGCCCGCGGTGGCGGCCGCCCGCGCCCGCGAGGACGCCTACTTCGCCGCGATGATGGGGGCCGCGGCCAACGCCGAGGCGCTGGCGGAGTTTCAGCGCGGACGGGGCTGACGCCGCCGGGGCTAACCCGCCACCGTCGACAGGGCGGCAGGCTCGGCAGACTCCGACTCGATGATCGCCTTCAGGTTGCGAAGGCACCGGCCGCAGTCCAGTCCGGCACCGCAGGCATCTGCTACCTTTCGGCAGGTTGAGGCCCCGTTGGCGACCGCGTGGGCAACCGCGTCGCGGGTCGCACCGCTGCACAGGCAGACGTACATCCAGGTATCCTTAGAGCTGGGAGAGGGCGATAATAGGTGATCCTAACTTAAGTTAGGCTCACCTACAAACGGACCCCTATCAGAGGAGAAACCATGCAGGGTGACCCCGAGGTCCTCAAACTTCTCAACGAACAACTCACCAGCGAACTGACTGCCATCAATCAGTACTTTCTGCACTCCAAGCTGCAGGAGAGCTGGGGTTTCACCGAGATCGCCAAGCACAGCCGGGCGGAGTCCATCGAGGAGATGATGCATGCCGAGCGGCTCACCGACCGGATCCTGCTCCTCGACGGTCTGCCCAACTACCAGAAGATCGGATCGCTGCGCATCGGCCAGACCCTCCGTGAGCAGTTCGAAAGCGATCTGGCGATCGAGCATGAGGTCCTCGCCCGGCTCAAGCCAGGAATCGCCATGTGCCGGGAGAAGTTGGACAGCACCAGTGCGATCCTGCTCGAAGAGATTCTGGCCGACGAGGAAAAGCACATTGATTACCTCGAGACCCAGTTGCAGTTGATGGACAAACTCGGCGAAGAGTTGTACTGCGCGCAGTGCGTATCGCGCCCGCCGGGCTGACCGCGGCCGCGAGTCAGAGGTGAAAGCTCACGACTGCCCCAGCAAACGCTCGACGTAGTCCCTCAGCGCCGGCCAGGTCAGATGGGTCCACGCCGGGGCATCCGCGTCCCCGGGCCGAGGGGTCACCCGGGCCGCCAGCAGGAAGCCCAGATCAGACCAGTCGGGATCCTTCTTGCGATGCCGCGCGACCCGCAAGGTTTCCGGACGCTGATGGCCGGGTGGTCCCGGCCCAGCCATCGGCCGCGCGACCAGACGGTCGATCTGCTCAGGTTCGGGAACGACGATGCCTCGCCAGTCCAGCCAGGCCACGATCGGCGCCGCCCCCACCCGATGGTCGTCCACCCGAAGGACCCGCAGCAGTGCGAGCTCACCGTGATTCGTCGTGAGCGCCAGTACGTCGCCGGCTCGGAGGTCGGTCTCGTGCCGCCACGGGCGGCGCACCGTCTTTCGCGCCGGCTGGGGACCGAGGAGCTTTTCGCGCAGCTTCGCCAGGGCGGCCTTGCGTTTGTGCAGCTCCTTCGCCCCGGCCTCCTCCCAGAGCTGAAGCCCCACACCGTCGTCGAGGATCTGCAGCGCGCGGGCTTTCACGTTCTCGCTGAGGCGCCCCAGCCCCGATTGCGTGGCAGCCAGTGCGAGCCACAGCACGTGCTTCTCGTCGTCATCCAGACCGCTGTAGCCCTCGATCACCTGCCGCTCGGCCACGTCATCCGGCACCTGATCCTCGAGTAACGCACGATAGTCCCCACGGATGTCCGCGGCCGTGTCGTCCGAGAAGATGCCCGGCCCCCAGGCGCTCACCCTTGCCTCACCTTCGGCCTCACGGTCGCCTCACGGTCGGCTCCACGGTCGCCTCACGGT
>VERS01000430.1 GCA_018882545.1 Mycobacterium sp. | reverse complement strand
GGCAGAGGCAGGGGCGAGGGCAGGGGCAGGGGCGAGGGCAGCAGCGAAGGCATAGCCGACTCCGGTGACGGCGAACGCCGTCACCGCGGCAGCAGCCGCGAGGTGTCTGGGGGTCAGCGAGAGAGGCACCACTGCCGATCACACCACAGGGCGGCGCCGGATTGCCGCCGCGCCACAGGTTTCAGGGGGACGAGTCTGCCGGTCCTATGGGGACCAGGTGGTGGGCCCGAGCAGTTGGCAGTCCGCCGCGGGGTCCAGTGTCACCCACCGTGCGCATCCCCGACCGGAGGCGGTGTAGGCGGACCCGGGCCGATACGGCAGGCTCACCTGGGCCGGGGCGGCACCGCGTGCCTGCGTACAGGACGGGGCCGCGTCGCCGGCCTGCAGGCAGACCACCGCGGCGTACGGCTCGGCCAAGGCGGCGCAGCCGGTGGAACGCACCGTCGCGCTCACCGCGGTGCCGTCGGACTGCGGCGACAGGCTGAACGAACACGGCGGCGGCGGGGGCGGCGGACCGGGCGGGGCCGCGCCGGCGGGTGCACCCGCCCGAGCCGCCGCGACCGCCGCCACGACGACCATCGGGACAGCCGGGGTCTTCCACCACGAGATCGGCCGCACGGACCGTTTGTACACCGTGCGCACCGCGAGATTGGCCGCTTTGGGTTTAGCCGTCTCCGGTGAGGGTATTGAGCGACCGTGCCAGGTGCCAATAACTACTCGGGACCGACGGAATTGCTCTACCGGGTCCAACACGGCAGTCGGGCCGCGGTTTTCACCGCGCCCGGGCAGGGTTCACACATCCACCCCGACGGCGGGTCCCCGGTTGCCGCGGATGCGACCTGGCGGTCCGACGCCGCAGCCATGCTCTGGTGGTTCCCGCTCGACCTTGCCGACAGGTACGGCGGCCTGGTCGTCTCCGGTGGCCACGACGGGCCGCCCTGGCTGCTGCTGCCCGGTGAGCGGGCCGAGGAGATCGCGGCCGAACTGCGGGCCAGGGGCTGTTCGGTGCGCTCGGCAACGCAACCGGAGCCCGCTACAGCGCGGTCGCGCTGATCCGGCTGGTCGACAACTCCTGCAGGTAGACCTCCAGGTCGGTGTAGCCCAGGGTGGACAGCGTCGTGGCGTTGGTGTTGGCCACCGCGGGATTGAGGCCCTTGGCGACCTCCCACGCGTCGGGCATCCCGTCTTTGTCGGTGTCGGCCGGCGCAGCCGGTGCGGTACCCGTATACGCGGGGCGCAGCGCGTCACCGGCCGGATTGGTGTCGACCGGCGCCGTTGCGATGGTGTTGGACGCGACGCTCTGCATCAGGCGGGTGTCCATCGGATCTCGCGGCCAGGCGCCGGCGGTGTTGAGCAGGACGGTGCGCAGTTGGTCGGTGGGTGTGTAGGTGATCGCCGGGAAGGGATGACGGGTGGTGCGCTTCTGGGCCCGTTGATCGGCCACCAGGCCTGGCAGATCCCCACTGGTCACCGCGGTGTAGTCGTTGCAGCAGTAGAACAGTTCGTAGTCCGAGCGGGTCGGGTACAGGCTCATCTTGTTGCCGCTGAAGTACATCTGGTTGACCGGGTTGCGCATCACCTGGTCGTCGAACATGGCATACGGGAACGACGAGCCGACCCGGAAGAAGTTGTTGACCGCGTTGATCTTCCAGTGGATCGGGTAGGAATCGCCCTTGGCGTCGGTGACGACGCCGGTGTTCAATCCGAGGGCGACGAAGAACCGCGGATCCCAGTACAGGTTGTTGGACATCTCCAGGTTCATCGTCGAGTTGGCCGCCGCCAGCGACTCGCGGCTGCCCTCCGGCAGCCTGCCCGCGATCCGGTTGAACACGTTGTGGTGCAGGGAGACGTTGTCGAGGGCAAAACCGTTGGCCGGGTTGGAGTAGTTCATCAGGATCCCGCCGTACTGGGAGTGCCCCCCGACGGTCTCGGCCAGCAGAGTGTTCTGCACGGTGATGTTGTTGGAGTAGGAGATCTCGATCGCCTCGTCGGTGGCGTTGCCGATCGAGACGTGGTCGACGATCGCGTTGCGGGTGTAGCGCAGCCGCAGTCCGTCGTCGCTGGGGCCGTCCGCGCCGGGCCGGATCCGGATGTGCTGCAGGATCCAGTTCTGCGCGAAATCGCTTGGCGCGCGGACCTCCTGGTCCTGGTAGGGGGTCTCGTCGGTGACGAACCCGCGCACCGTGATGCCGCCCGGTGAGGTCTGCCCGGCGATGGTGACGTCGCCGTTGGTCAGCTGAATCCGGCTGTCGATGACGCCGCTGACTTTGAACAGGATGTACTTGGCGCCGGGCTGGTCGATGGCCCACTGCAGCGAGCCGGGGCCATTGGCGTTGAGGTTGGTCACGTACACCACGCTGCCGCCGCGCCCGCCGGTGGCCGAAGCGCCGAAACCTTCGGCGCCGGGGAAGGCGGGTAGGCCCGCGGGGTTGGGCGGGTTGGTCGCGGTGGGGGTGACCGGCACGCTGACCGGTACCGCGGCGGAACCTCCGCGGTTGTCGGCGACGGTGACGGTGAAGCCGTCCTGCCGGTCGGCGGGGGTCGCGCCCGGCGCCGCGGCGGTGTCGCGGGCAGCCTGGGTGGGCTGGTAGGAGAACACCCCGGTGGAGGCATTGACCGTCACCTGGCCCTTGGGTGTCGCGGGCGGGACGCTGAAGGTCAGCGGGTCACCGTCGTCGTCGCGTCCGTTGATCGTGCCGGTCACCCGGCCGGTCGTCGGGTCGGCCGGATTGACCGTCACCGTCGCGGTGGGCGGTCGGTTCACCGGGGCGCTCGTCGGGCTGATCGGCACCGACACCGCCACTGCGGCGCTGCCGCCGTATCCGTCGGCGAGGGTCACCGTGAAACTGTCCTGCCGATCGGCGTCGGTGGCCCCGGGCGCCCCGGCGGCATTGCGGGCCGCGGTCGTCGGACTGTAGGAGAACACCCCGCTGCCGGAGTTGATGCTGATGCTGCCCCTGGTGGTCGACGCCGGCGCGCTGAAGGTCACGGTGTCTCCGTCGGAGTCGGTGCCGCGCACCGTGCCCGTCACCACCCCGGTGGTCGGGTTGGGGGTTCCGACGGTGGTGGCACCGGCGACCGGAGCGCTGTTGCGTGGGGCGATCGGAACCGTGACCGGGACGTTGACCACCGCCCCGTAGCCGTCTCGGATGGTGACGGTGAATCCGTCGCTCTTGTCGGTGTTGCTCGCACCGACGCGGGCCGCGGCGTGCCGGGC
>VERS01000429.1 GCA_018882545.1 Mycobacterium sp. | reverse complement strand
CTCCTGTTCCTTGAGCTCAATCTGCTCCCAAGGAGGATTGCCAATCACCACGGAGAAGCCGCCCGCCCAGCCGGTAGCGGGATTGACGGTGTCGTCCCCAGTGGCTTCGGTGGGGAAAACCTGCGGGAACTCGATGTGCCAGTGGAAGAACCGGTATTCGGCGGCGAGCCGGTCGATTTCGTCGCGCTGATTGGCGGTGAGCTTGTCGTCGCCGTCGTTCAGGGCGGCGACGGTGCGCTGGGTGATCGCGACGGGCGCGCCGGGGCTCTTGGGCCAGACGAAGGCGGCACACCAGGCGTCGGCAGCAAATCGCTGCTGTCGGTAGGCGTCGGAGTCGGTGTAGGCGCGCAGTCGCTGCTGCTGGACGTGGACGTCGGCCAGTGACAGCGCCGGGGCCGTCATGACGTTCTCGACTTGCTTGGCCAGTGCGGTGTTGGCGGCCACCATGTCGACGTCGAAGAGGCTGCCCTGGGCGCTGCGTTCGGCTTTGTTCTGTTTGGCGAGGGTGGCGGTGATCTTCTTGTCGTCGCCCTCGATCGGCTTGAAGGCGTCGTCGGGCAGGCCATCGGCGAGCAGTTTCGGGGTGGCCCCGGCCAGTGCGTTGCCGATCTTGATCTGGGCGTCCAGGAAGGTCAGTGGCCGCCCGGGGTCCAGGGCTTCCATCCACAGGGAGACTTTGGCCAGTTCGGCGGCGAGCGGGTTGAGGTCGACTCCGTAGATGCAGCGGCCGACCACTTCCCGCATCGCCGAGCGGACGGCGGCCGGTGCGGGTTCGGGGTCGCCGGTGCGCAGGGCGGCGATCCGTTTGGCGATCCGGCGGGCCGCACCGACGAGGAAGTGGCCGCTTCCGCAGGCCGGGTCGCAGACGGTGACGGCCAGCAGGGCCTGCTCGGGCTGGTCGGATTTCTCGGCGTCGTCGAGGACGGGGTCCAGGGCGGTGTCGAGCAGTGACTCCACCAGCGAGGTAGGTGTGTAGTAGGAGCCGGTGTCCTTGCGCTGATTGCCCGAGGAGACGGTCAACGCGTAGGTCTTGGTGGCCGGATCCCAGCTGGGCATGAGTTCCAGCAGTGATTCGTAGATGCTGCCGAGTTCTTCGGCACCGAGGTTGCGGTAGTCGACGATCCGCTGAATCCCGGAGCGGGGTTCGCGCACCAGAGACAGCGAGCGCACCGCGGATTGCAGGGCCTCGTTGCTCAGCGCGGCGTCCATCAGGAAGTCCAGGGCGCCGGTGTCGAAGAGGCCGCCGATGCCGGGGATTGCGAGTTCGGGAAGTCCGTCAACGCTGCCGAGGCCCCGCCAGACAACTTTGAGGGCCTCCCAGCGGTCGCCGTAGCGGCCACCTCGGCGACGCAGGGCGGTGCGGCGCAGTCGTTCGGTGGAGAAGTAGGCGAGATAACGCTGGCGCGCCTGGGGTTTGGCTTCGGGGTCGAGCAGGGCGCCGCGGTCCTCGGCGACGAAGGTGAACAGCAGGCGGTAGGTGACCCGCAGCAGGGCGTGGTTGACGTCGGCGACGGTGAGCGTTCCGTCGGCGAGTTGTTCCCGTAGGCCGGCGTTGTCGGGGTGGGTGAGGAATCCGGTGCCGAGGGTCTGCAGCGCGTCGACCACCCCGTCGCGCAGGAGATTGAGTGCGCGCGAGCCGGATTCGAGTGCGCCTTGGCGCCACTGTTCCAGCCAGCAGGAGGCCGGGCCGATTTCGGGGTCGCGGCTTTCGAGTCGGGAGACATGGCACAACGAGTACAGCAGCAGGAAATCGGCGAACAGGTCGCCGTCGAAGATGGCGTCGAGGTCGAACTCGACGTAGGCGGAGCCGACCAGTGAAGTGGAGTCGCGGATCAGTCGCAGGGTGGTGGCGTTGGCGAGGATCGCCCACAAGTACTCGTCGGTGCGGTTGAGCAGTTCCTGCACCATGGACTGCGGGGAGGCGCCGGCGGCGCCGGCCATGCCTTTGGTGCGGGTGTCCAGCGCCACTCGGCCGAGCAGGTGGACCGGGACGTTGCCCCATAGGTGGGAGACCGGGAAGCTGCGCTCCCCGACGTGGATGCCACCCTTGGGTGTGGTGGGCACCCGGCCGTAGCCGAGTTGGTCGAGCAGCAGCAGCAGGAACCGGTCGCGGGTCAGCCCGGTGCCCGCATCGGATTCCGGTTGGGCGGCCAGCAGTTGGCGGTAGGAAGTCCACGCGCCGCGCAGATAGGCCCACACCCGGTTGGCGGCCTCCCGCACCGTTTCCCCGGCAGCTAGGTGGAAGTCCTTGGAGGACAGACCGTCCGACACCTGTCCGGACATGAGTTTGGCCAGTAGGTCGGCGGGCAGCAGCCCGCCTTGGACGCGGACCCCGACGAAGCTCGTTGCGGTGGGGTCGGTGCTCACTGCGCCGCTCCAGCCGGGGGGACGTAGACGAAGACACCGAGGATGTCCCCGCCGGGTTCGACGGTGACTTTTAATCCGCGCACCACGTCGGCGGAAGCTTGGCGGACCCGACGGTGCGAGGCCAGCAGCCGGGCGGCCAGTTGCTCACCGTGCTCCGCGAGATGTGTTGCGATGTCGGGCAATCCGTCCAGCGCGCGTGTGATGAACTGGGCCGCCTGAGGTGCGGGCACGTTGCCCGAGGGCTGCGCCTGCAGCAGGGCGGGGACCACGTCGGGGCTTAGCCAGGTGGGGTTGGCCGGGGCTCCTTCGAAGGCCAGGGTCGCCATGTCCTCGGCAACCAGTTGTTTGGTCCCGGTTCGCGACGGCAAATGCAGGTGGAATCGGTAGCGCACTAGCAGCAGGGTGGTGCGGGTGGAAACGGCGTCGGTGCGGACCACGGCGCAGCGGCGAGCGACGCGCTGCCCTTCGGGCAGGTGGGCGTCGAGTGCGGATTCCAGGACGTAGTGGGCCACCGCCTCGGCGACGGGGTCGGTTCGGTTGAGCACCGCCTCGCCGGTAGCGACGGGAAGATCGTTGGCGAAGCGCAGCGGGTCCTTGCGGCCGGGCGGCAGCGCGTCACGCAGCCCCAGGGGAAGCGGGCTGAGGGTCGCAGTGAAGCCCGATGCGTCGGCGGTGACCGTGGACCGCAACGTCCGCAACGCCTGTTCGACGAATGTGGCCACCTCGGCGTTGGTGCCCAGCGTGGCGCGGGTGTCGGTGAGCTCGGTGGCGACTTCCTCGGGTTTGATGCCGAGTTGGGCGTATTTGGTCTGGGCGGCTCGTTCGCGTTCGGCGGCGGACTCCCACTGGTGGTGCAGGCT
>VERS01000428.1 GCA_018882545.1 Mycobacterium sp. | reverse complement strand
CCCGCGAGGCGCTCGATCAATTCACGACCCTCGGCATTCAACTGCCCCCGCCGGTGGACGACGCCGTCGCCCTGCTGCGCCGCATCGAAGCCGCCGAACCCGCCACACCCACGCACACCGCGATCCGCGAGGCCTACCGCGACGGCGCCGACACCGACACCATCCACGCCCTCGTGCTGGCCGACATCGGCGCATCCCGGCTGAAATCCGAATGGAACGAAGCCCGGATCGACGCCGCCGGCGGCGTGCTCGCCGCGATCCGCAACGCCGTCGCCGCCGTCATGCCGCCACTCGCCAAACAGGCCGAAGCGCACATCGCCACCCTCAAGCGGATCGCCGACCTCGGCGGTGTCCCACTGGCGGCGCTTATCAAAGCAGGCCGCCAGTCCGACGCCGCGCTGCTCGCCAACCTCGACGTGACCGCCGCCGCGCTGCACAACTGCTACCAGGTGCGCGACCAGTTCCTGACCCGCAACGGCGGCCGGGCGTTCAACGTCAACGGCGTGAACGCGTCGCAGTGGAAAGACCCCGACGGCGCAGCCGCCCACGTTCGCGGGCGAACCGTTGCCGAGCAATACATTTCAGGACTCGCTGCCGGCGTTCCCCTGTGGTTCCCGTCGCCCGCCGAAGCCCAGGCCGCCGCAGCCGAGATCGCCGACCGGCGCAACGCCGAAGCCCAAGAACGGCGCCAACGCGAACACGGAATCGGTTCCGTCGTTGCGTTCGGGTGATGGCCGTGCAACTGCACTACTGGTGCTCGGCTTGTGGGCGGCCTACCGGCTTACTCACCGATGCCTACCGTTGCCACCGCACCGGGCACACAGCGCAGCCCCATGTGGCCGTCACCGGCCGCAGCGCACCCAAGCCGCCCGCCGACCTCGACCTCGACCGGGGGCAGCGGGCACGGCGCCGCCCGAGAACCACGAAGGCAGCGCCAGTCGACTGGTGCGGCGCCCTTTCCGCCGCCGACGTTGACAAAATGAACACCTCGGCCGCGCGGCAGCGCGAGTGGCTGCGCGACCAGCCGCCGGCCGAGGTGTTCCCACAACCCGGAAGCACGTCAAAATCCGTAGCAGCGCAATGGCCTACACCCAAACAACCCGGGCCGGACATTCGTCCCGCAGCGGGACAACCAGACGGCAAATGCGGGCCGTTTTAAGCGACCACCCCCCTGGGGGGCCGTTCCCATGAAACACGTTTCCGCCCCTCTTGGGCATACGCAACAGGTACCTACGGACTGAACGTAAACGAGTTTCGGAAGGACACCACACCTATGCCTGACGCCGCCGTCCCTGCCGGTATCACCGGGGCCGGGTTGACGCTGTACCGCGAGTTGCACGCCGCGCTTACCTTCACCATGACCGAGCACCAGATCGCGGTGGAACTGTGCCGCACCGTCAGCCTGTGCGAACTGCTGGACGCTGAACTGCGGGCGCTCGGCCCGGTGACCGAGGGCCAGCGCGGTATCCGCATGAATCCGATTGCCGCCGAACTTCGGCAGCAGCGTCTGACGGCCGCCAGGTTGACGGCATCGTTGAACATTCCGGCGCATCCCGAGGCTGTGGAACGGCCGCGTCAGCGTGGCGGTGTTCGTGGTGTGTACCGCGCTGCGGGATGAACTGAGGTGGCTGAGTGGAAGCGTGACGGCGCCGATGACGCCATCGTGATCGCCGCCGGCGTACCCGACGCCCTGGCGGTCACCGACGGCCACGGCAATCTGATCGGCTGGGATGAGAGTCCATGCTGCGCCTACCTGGCGGCCCACGGCCGCCCGTGCGACGCTGACTGTCAGGCCCGCAGCCACATCAGCCCGCTTTAGTTGCTAGGCGGTTCGCAGGCGTAGCCGTCGCCGTCGCGGTCACCGTCCTCCCAGTAAGCCGGGTCATCCTCTGGGATGTTGTAGACACCGGCATCGTGGGCGTCCCCGCACGTTGCGTACACCGGCCCGTATTCGTAGGCCGACGCGGTAGGTGCCAGGCCGATTGCGGTTGCTGCGGCAAGACCGCACACCGCTGCGAGTTTTGCTTTCATAGCTGTCCCCCTACGAATGTTCGATGCAGCTTTAAGAGCCTACGACTCAGCGTGGTGCCGTCGCCGGTGAATCCGGCCGGAAGAGCGGAAGAGCTTTGGCACAATCAACTCGCCATGACCGCCTCCTCCGCTGACGGCTGCCGACGCAAGACGACCGCGCTGGGCCTCTGCGACGCCTACTACAACCGCCGCCGCCGGGGAGTGCCGGTGACAGGGCAACCCCTGCGCGCCTACGGCACCAAGGGCTGCTCGGTGCGCGACTGCGACCGCCGCCACGCTGCACGCGGTTTGTGTTTCTACCACTACCGCCAGATGCGCACATCCCCGCGACGCCGCTGGCGTACTCCCGCCGAGGTCGAGGAAATGCGCGGACTGCACGCCCAAGGGGTCAGCTTTGAGGAACTCGGCCGGCGGTTTGACTGCGCCGCGACGACCGCCGCCCGTATCTGCAAGCGGATCAGCTTTCCCGACAGTTGAGGGACAGCAGGCGGCCCGCCTACGCAGTTGCGCAAACGGGCCGCCGTCCCCCGGTGATGTCGGTTTAGAGCAGTGTGAGTTGCCCAGCATCACCGGCCCCGCACCGGCCGCGCCACGTTCGTCTGACCCGAACAACGCTCAATTGGGCCAAACGACGACCCGCCGCAGCAACCAATTTTTGTTTAGTTTCTCCTGTTCAGGTCGTTATCGGGTGGGGTGTTGACATGTCAACACGGTTGCAGCACAAAGGAATACGGTCTACCGTGCGAGCATGACCACCAGAACGCCTACGGGCGCACCCACCAGTACAGCAAAGACCACCGAGAACCGGCTTCGCCGAATGGCCCAACGGCAAGGGCTACGGCTCGAAAAATCCAGGCGCCGCGACCCACGCGCACTCAGCCACGGCACCTACCGGCTCATCGACCCGGCGACAAGCGCCATCGTGGCCGGCAACTCCGAGGTCTTCGACGGCTACGGCCTGAACATCGCCGAGGTCGCCGACTACCTCGACCCGACCGCCGAAAACCTGGACGGTGCAAAGCGAGCTACACACTGCTCTCAGGCATCTCCCAAAAAGCAAAAACCCCCGACACATTCCAAGTGCCCTCGGACACCGAGCGGCGCGCCGTCAAAGTAGGCGACCACGTCAAGCTCATGTTCGCCACCACCGACACGGCAAACGGCAACACCGAACCCCCGTGGGTCGAACGGATGTGGGTAATGG
>VERS01000427.1 GCA_018882545.1 Mycobacterium sp. | reverse complement strand
TGACTACCCTTCGGCGGTCAACGAGGCCTCCGCGACCCAGACCTATCCCGGCGCCATGGGCCCGGGCACCACCGACGTCAACCAGGGCAACGGTGAGGCAGTCAGCGGCAACACCGGCAACCCCGACATCGGGGCGACGCTGACGGCCATGATCCCTTGGGGCAGCAACGGCTCGTTCATCACCGCGACCAACCTCGCGCAGGACGACGACGCGAACAACGGGATCTACCTCTACACCGTCAACTCACCCACCGGCGGGGGGACCAGTTCGGCGCCCACCTGGACCGAACCCGGCATCCAACTGGCGGGCAACGGCTGGGACGCCGCGGTCAACACCATCACCACCTACACCCAGATCGTCACCGACGCCAACGGCAACCCGATCCCGCAGACGTTCGCGGGAACCGTGCTGCCGCCGGACTACACGGTCACCGGCAGCGTGCTCCCCGGACCCACGTACAACCCGTCCGGAGGGATCGGCTTCCAGAACTACACCCTGACCGGGAGCGCCAGCGCGGCGGGCACCACACCGGCATCCTTCACCGGAGCCATTATCGGATCCACCCTGACGGTCACCGGGGTGGCCAGCGGCACGATCAATGCCGGGGACTTCATCGTCGGTGGACCGGCGAGCGGAACCCAGATCGGATCGGGTATCAGCGGCACGGGCGGCGCAGGCACCTACACCGTGTCGCCCTCCCAGACCTGGCCGGCCCAGACGGGCTTCATGACGTCAGCGTCACCCGGGACGAACATGCAGGTTTACCTCGCCACCCTCCCGTCCTACCTCGACCCGGCCACTCTTGTGGGCGGTTCGGTGTACGGATACAGCATTCCCTCAGCCGGGGTCACCATCACCGGATACAGCGGGAACGCCGGAACCGGTGAGTTGACGACAGCCAACTACACCGTTAGCGCGCCCACTCTGGCCGTGCAGGAAAACCTCACCATCATCGTTGAGGAACCCAGTGGGGTTGACGACGAATACACCCCCGTCAGCTACAACGCGAGCGGAACCATCAGCGCAACGGGCAGCAGCAACTTTTTCGCGGGCAGCATCGACGGATCCACGCTGACGGTGTCCGACGTATCCCTGGGTTCAGTGAACATCGGCGACTACATAACGGCTGGTTCCTCTTACCCCGGCCAGACGCAGATCCAGTCCGCCGGAAGCGGCTCCGGGGGAGTGGGCACCTACACGGTGACACCTACCCAGACCTGGCCGACTCTGAACACCGATCAGATGACCTCCGGCCAGGCCGGTTCTGCGCTGCAACTCTTCCTGCCGGCCGGCATGAACCCCCAGCAGTTGATCGGGGCACCTGTTCAAGACGCATGTCTGAGCGCCGCCAACTGCACCAGTGTCGCACCGGGGACCACGATCACCTCGGTGAACCGATACACCGGTTCGGCCGCAACCGGGTTCAACGCCACCTTCACGGTCAACACGTCGAATCTGACCATCGGGTCCTTCGAGGTGAGCGCCATCAATCAACTCAACCTGGACACCCAGAACCTGCCCGGCGTCGACCCGGCCAGTCTGGTGGGCGCGTCGGTGTCCGGGGCGGGGATCGCCCCCGGCACGACGATCGCGGCGTACTCGGGAACGGACCCGTCGACCAGCATCGCGTCCTACACCATCAACACCGGCGCGGTGAATCAGAACGTCACCCAGACCTTCACCATCACACCCCTCGGCAACCAGATCGCGCTGGATCTGGCCGACGGCGTCTCACCCGAGGACCTACTGGGCGCCACGATACTGGGCAACGGCATCGCCTCGGGCACCGTCATCACCGCCTACACCGGCAACAGCGGTAGTTCGGCGGTCTACACCCTCAGCGCCAACAACACTCTCGTCTCAGCCACCGGTCCATTCCAAGTGACGTTCGGCAGCAACACGCTGACGCTCACCGTGCCCAACGGCGTCAACCCCGGCAGCCTCATCGGACAGTCCATCACCGGAACGGGGGTCGCACCCGGAACGGTCATCGCCGGGTTCGTCGCCGACAGCGCCAGCCCAACGGGTTCCTACACATTCACCGTCAACAACAGGATCAATTCGCCGACCCCCGACATCACCATCACCACACCCGACCTCTACCAGACCTACACCGGCCTGGTGGTCGGCCTGTCCGACGGATCGGTGCAGTACTGGAACGGCCTGGGCTGCAGCCAGACCCAGTCGTCGGGCTGCACCGGGGCCGCCAACGAGAAAGGGCAGGCGAACTACGGAGGCGGCTGGACCCAACTGCAGGCCTCCAACGGGGCGGGCTGGGGTGAGGACAATCCGATCAACACCCTGGTGGAGCTGCCCAACAACCTTGGTCTGGCCGTCGGCCTGGGTAACGGGTCGATCCAGCTGTGGAACAGCACCATCATGCTCGACGGCACCATCCTGCCGGGCTTCGGTGCGCCGAGCGGATGCGGGACGAACAGTCCGGCCAGCTGCTGGATCCAACTTCAGGGCACGGGCTGGGACAGCGCCGCCAATGCAATGATCACCTCCGGTCAAGACGGCAGTCTGGTTGTCGGTTTGGCGGACGGATCCGTGCAGAGGTCGACCGTTGATTTCTTCAACGGTTCCCTCAGTTCCCCCGACTGGGCGAATGTCAGCTGGACAACATTGCAAGTGCCCGGCGGCGAAAGCGACGGGAAACCCGTCGGCTGGGGCAGTGGCACCGCGGTGAACACCCTGATTCCCTACGACACCACCACCTTCGTCGGCTCCATCAGCGGCACGCCCGTGGTCGCCAACGCCGGCGTCATCTCCGCTCCGTCGTATGCCGGATCGCTGGCGAATTCGCCGGAGCTGGCCGCCGCCGGCGCGAGTTGCACGACGTCCTACACCTCCGGGTCCGGGGTCGGGTGCGGCGGCTATGTGCTGACCGTCCAGCAGGCTGCGGGCCAGCCGCTGCGGGTCGGGCAGACGTTGTACGGCGGGGCGGGCCTGGTGGCCGGGACCACCATCACCGCCCAGATCAGCGACGGCGACGGCAATTTGTGCTCGGCGTCGTGCACCACCGGTGGAACCGGGGTGTACTTCGTCGACACCCCGCAACTCGTCGCACCGGGCACCCCGATGAGCGCCTCGGACGGCACCGGCTTCGTTGTCGGCCTTTCCGGGGGAGCGGTGTTCCAGTGGATACCCGGCACGAGCACCCCCGGCAACTTCAACCAACTGCAAGACAACGGGTGGAGCAGCGTCGTGAACACCATGATCCCGTGGCGGGACGGGCT
>VERS01000426.1 GCA_018882545.1 Mycobacterium sp. | reverse complement strand
CGCCTGCACCGCCTCCTCGGGGTTCATGTGGATGTCCGGCCAGCTCTTGTTGTAGGCCCCGATGGGCAGCACGGTCAGGTCGAACGGCCCGTACTGGGCGCCGATCTCGGTGAAGCTCGCCGTATAGCCGGTGTCCCCGCCGAAATAGGCGCGGTGCCGCGGTCCGGTGATGACCCACGACGCCCACAGGGTGTTGTTGCGGGTCAGGAACCGGCCGGAGTAGTGCCGGGCCGGCGTGCAGGTCAGCGTCAGATCGTCGACGGTGTAGGAAGAACCCCAGTCCAATTCGACGATCCGGTTTGCCGGGATGCCCCATTCCCGAAGATGGGCCCCGACCCCCAGCGGGGTGACGAACATCGCCCGCTGGGTGCGGGCGAGCCTGCGGATGCTGAACATGTCCAAGTGGTCGTGGTGGTCGTGGCTGATCACCACGGCGTCCAGCGCCGGCAACGCCTCCATGGGAACCGGGGGCGGGTGCAGCCGGCGCGGGCCGATGGACCGCGACGGCGAGCACCGGTCGCCCCACAGCGGATCGGTGAGCAGCCGGTAACCGTCGACTTCGATCAGGGCGGTGGCGTGCCCGAGCCAGGTTGCGGCCACCGGCGCAGCCTTCGAGCGCGGCGCAGTCGTGGCTATCGGGATCTCGGCTTTGGGCAGGCTGCCGTTGCGGGTTGCGAAAATCTCGAAGAGCAGCATCCGGTTCTCTTCGATGTCGAGTTTGAGCGGCGAGGCCGGCTCGAGATTGCGGAACTCCCCATCGCGGTAGTTGGGCGATCCGTCGGCTACCGCATGGATGGCCGCCGGGGAGGCGCCCAGCGCTGCCGGGGCGTCGCGCAGCGCCTGAAGCACCCACCCGCCGGCGGCCAGCGAGGCGGTTCCGGCCGCCAGCCGCACCGCGGCCTTGCCGCCGGGAATCAGGGCGGGAAGGTCAGGCATGCGGGGAATCACCTCAGGCCCCCCGGAACCGGGCAGCGCGCTTTTCCAGCCGGGCGACCTGCGCCTCGATGACATCGCCGCTCTTCCAGGCCCGCTCGAAGAGCTCCTGGTGCAGCTGCGACTGGTCCTCGTAGGCACCGTCGTCGTTGAGCACCCGCTTGGAGTGGCGCAGCGACAGCGGCGCCAGTCCGGCGATCTCGGCGGCCCAGGCCTGCGCATCGGCCAGGTCACCGATCCGGTTGGCCATCCCGGTCATCAACGCGGTCTGGGCGTCCAGCTTCTCGGCGGCCAGTAACATCCCGCGGGCCCGGCCGTGGCCGGAGAGGGAGGCCAGCCTGCGGATACTCCAGTTGTCAAGGGCCAGGCCGTATCTGGCGATGGGGAACTGAAAGTAGGCATCCGGGGCGACCACTCGCAAGTCACAGACCATCGCCAGTTGGACACCGGCGCCGATGGCCGGGCCGTTGATCGCGCCGATAACCGGGATCGGCACGGCGTCAATGGCTTTGTTCAGCGCGATCGCCCGGTCTGGAAAATCGGCGGCGAAGACGTCACCGGACAGATCCGCACCGGCGCAGAAGACACTGCCCGCCCCGGTCAGCACGATCGCCCGGACGTCGTCTTCGCCGGCCTTCTCCACCGCCTCCCGCAAGGCGTCGACCAGTTCGGAGTTGAGGGCGTTACGTCGCTGGGGCCGCTGCAACTCGATCGTCGTGACATCGCCGACCCGGTCGACACCAATCATGAGGCCCAAGCCTACTGGCCGGTCCCAGGCGCCTAACGCCCGCCGAAGTCCAGCGCGTAGACGAAGATGAACAGGTTCAACAGCAGCATGGCCAGCGCCTGGAGCGCCTGGGTCGGCGAGTCTCCGGACCGGAACCGTACGGCCATGCCCAGCGCCATGAGCAGCACCAGGCCACCCGATGCGGCCACGGTCAGTCCCGGCACGAAATAACCGAGAATGAGGCCGACCGCCCCGAGTACCTCGACCGCGCCGGTCAGACGCCGGAATCGCGCCAGCCCATACCGGTTGAACTCCTCGACCATCGCGTCACTGAACAGCACGCTGAGGCCGTAGATGAGAAAGGCCAGGATCGAAATAATTTTCAGCAGCTCGTAGAGCGCACCCATGAAGATCCGATCAGTTATCGTCAATTACCGACAACCTCCGGCAGCAAGGCCACCAATGTCAACTCACGTGCTCTCGAGCATCCTGCAAGTCATCGTCGGCCTCGGACTGCTCAACGTCTGGCTGGTGCGGTCCCGCTCGGCGACCTCCTACCGCGGCGGCACGGCGCAGTCGCTGAAGGAGGAGTTCGCCGTCTACGGGCTGCCCGACTGGACGTTCTACCTGGTCGGCGGCCTGAAGATCGTCGCCGGGGTGTTGCTGATCATCGGCATCTGGGTCCCGAGTCTGGTGCGCCTGCCCGCGCTGGTCGTCACGGTGCTGATGGTCGGGGCGCTGGCCATGCACGCCAAGGCCAAGGACCCCGTGTCGAAGTACCTGCCGGCGGCCTCGGTGCTGCTGATGTGCGTGGCGATCCTGCTGCTGAACTGAGTCCACCGCCGCGGGCGCACGGGGTCACCGTCGGGCCCGAGCCGCCGTCAGCAGTGCACTGACCTGCTCATCGGAGATCTGGGTGAAGTCCCGGTATCCCTGGCCGACCGCGGCGAAACCCCGCGGCGCGCCCAGACACACCACCTCGTCGGCGACCTCGTGCAGTGCCGCCACAGTGTCGGGAGGGCCGATCGGGGCGGCCAGCACGACCGTCTTGGCGCCCCGGGCCCGCACCGCCTGTGCCGCGACCCGTGCGGTGGCGCCGGTGGCGAAGCCGTCGTCGATGATCAGCACCGTTCGGCCGGCGATGTCCGCCCCCGGGCGGCCGCCGCGGTAGCGGTCCAACCGGCGGCTCAACTCCCGCGCCTGCTCGGCTTCGACGGTGCCGATGGCCGCGGGCGACAGCCCGGCCCGGCGCACCACGGAATCGTTGAGCACCCGCACCATCAGGCCACCCGGCGGCCCTTCACCGATCGCACCGAAGGCCAGTTCGGGCTGACCGGGCACCCCGAGTTTGCGCACCACCAGGACATCCAGCGGTGCGCCCAACGCCGCGGCCACCTCGGCGGCCACCGGGACTCCGCCGCGCGGCAGGGCCAGCACCACCGGATCGTGTCCGCGGTAACGCCCCAGCGCCGAGGCCAGCCGCCGGCCGGCCTCGGCCCGGTCGGCGAATCGAGTCATGGCCTGATTGTGCCCCGTTCAGGGCCCCCCGGTCAGGCCAGCGAGTCGATCCAGGCCCGGTGCAGCGC
>VERS01000425.1 GCA_018882545.1 Mycobacterium sp. | reverse complement strand
GTTCCAGGGCACGATCAAATCGGCGGTGGCCTTCGGTACGCTGCTGGCCGAGGGCATCGGCGACACCATCCGGGTGTCGCTGTCGGCCCCTCCGGTGGAGGAGGTCAAGGTCGGCAACCAGATTCTGGAGTCGCTGAATCTGCGGCCCCGCGGACTGGAGATCGTCTCCTGCCCGTCGTGCGGGCGCGCGCAGGTCGATGTCTACACCCTGGCCAACGAGGTCACTGCCGGCTTGGAAGGCCTCGAGGTGCCGCTGCGGGTGGCGGTCATGGGTTGTGTGGTCAACGGTCCGGGTGAGGCCCGGGAAGCCGACCTCGGCGTGGCCTCGGGCAACGGCAAGGGGCAGATCTTCGTCAAGGGCGAGGTGATCAAGACCGTGCCGGAGGCCAAGATCGTCGAGACGCTCATCGAGGAAGCGCTTCGACTGGCCGAGGAGATGTCCGCGGAGACCGGCGAACACGGAGCCGACGCGGCTGCGGGTGGTTCGCCGATCGTCACCGTAAGCTGATGAGGTAACCCGCCAGCGGGCTTGGAATCCGCAGAAGGGATCCCCATGTCGGCGCCGTCACTGTTCCGCTCCCTCGAGGGTCGGCCGGTGTCGGTCACCCGCGACGCCGGCGCGGTGGCGCGGGTACTGGCCGCCGATCCGGTCGGTTCTTGTATGGTCGCCGCCCGGGTCAGCGAACACGGGGTCGATCCCCTTGCCATCGGGGGCGAACTGTGGACGCGCCAACGGGTGGCCGACGCGCTGTGCTACGCCGGGGCCAACCTCATCCCGCTGCGCGGTGCGCCGGGGGATCTGCGGGCCTTCGCCGAGCGTGCGGTGAGCACCCCGCGGCGGTGCTCCTCGGTGGTCGGGCGGGCCGAACTGGTCCTGCCGATGTGGGAGTGGCTGGAACGAGGCTGGGGGCCGGCCCGCGACGTCCGGGACCGCCAACCGCTGATGGCGCTGCGGTCGCGGCCGCGGGCGGGCATCGACCGGGGTGTGCGGCGGGTACGGGTGGATGAGTTGGACGCCTACCTCGTCGCCGCGGTCGACATGTTCATCGGCGAGGTCGGGATCGACCCCCGCGCCGGGGACGGCGGACGCGGCTACCGTCGCCGGGTGGCCAATCTGATCGCCACCGGACGGGCCTTTGCGCGGTTCGAACACGGCCGGGTGGTGTTCAAGGCCGAGATCGGCTCGCAGTCCCCAGCTGTCGGTCAGATCCAGGGTGTGTGGGTGCATCCGGAGTGCCGCGGCCGCGGCCTGGGCACGGCCGGGACCGCCGCGGTGGCCGCCGCGGTGTTGCACACCGGCCGCACCGCCAGCCTCTACGTCAACAGCTACAACACCGTCGCCCGTGCCGCCTACGCGCGGGTGGGCTTCCGCGAGGTGGGCACCTTCGCCACTGTGCTGCTCGACTGAGCGGGCCGCATAGGCCCCGCCCCCGCCGAGATTGCGCTGGTGCAGGCGACACGCCGACGAACTCTGCCGTAGTGCAATCTCGGGGGTGTCCAGCGCGCGCCTCCGGGCAATCCGCGTCTCAAACTCATAACATTTGCCTCAATGGCAACACTGGTATCACAAGTCACAGGATTCACTGCCGCGGTGGCGGTGGTGGTGTCCGGGGCGCTGTCCGGTTGCACACCCCGGCAGCCGGGTCCGGCGCCGGCGGCCGCACAGTTCCTGGCCGACCTCGGCCGTGGTGACACCGGCGGTGCCGCCGCGCGCAGCGACCGGCCCACCGAGGCCCACGCCGCGCTCAACGAGGCCTGGTCACGGCTGCAGGCCAGCAAGCTGGACGCCACCATTCTCGGGTCGCGCTACACCGAGGACACCGGCAGCGTGGACTACCGCTTCACCTGGGAACTGCCCAGGAACCGAACCTGGACCTATGACGGCGTCCTCAACCTGATCCGCGACGAAGGCGCCTGGCGGGTGCGCTGGACGGCCAGTGCGCTGCATCCCCGGCTGGGCGAGAACCAGACCCTGGAACTGCGTGCCGACCCCCCGCGCCGGGCCTCGGTCAACGAACTGGGCGGCACCGAGGTGCTGGTGCCGGGCAGCCTGTACCGCTATCAGCTCGACGCGACCCGCGCCGCGGGCAACCTGATGTCCACCGCTCGGACCGTCTCCGACGTGCTGCGCCAGTTCGACGACACCCTCAACCCGCAGCGGCTCGCCGAGCAGGCCAGCTCGGCCAAGGGCCCGCTGGACCTGATCACCCTGCGGCCGTCCGACCACGACACGGTGGCACCGGTGCTGGACGCCCTGCCGGGCGTCGTGGTCACCCCGCAAGCTGAAATGCTGCCCACCGACCGGGGATTCGCGCCCGCCGTGGTCAACGAGGTGAAGAAGGCCGTGATCGACGAGCTCGACGGCGAGCCCGGTTGGCGGGTGGTCAGCGTCAACCAGAACGCCGCCGACGTCGATGTGCTCCACGAGGTCGCTCCCAAGCCGGCGCCGTCGGTGTCGCTGACCCTCGACCGGCTGGTGCAGAACGCAGCCCAACACGCGGTGGACACCCAGTGGCGCAAGGCGATGCTGGTCGTCATCAGGCCCTCCACCGGGGAGATCCTCGCGGTCGCCCAGAACGCGGCGGCCGACGCCGACGGCCCGGCGGCGACGACCGGGCTCTATCCGCCGGGTTCGACGTTCAAAATCGTCACCGCCGGCGCCGCCATGTCGGCCGGAATGGCCACCCCGAGCAGTTCGGTGGGCTGCCCCGGGGTGATCGAGATCGGACACCGCGTCATCCCCAACTACAACAAGTTCGATCTGGGTTCGGTCCCGCTGAGCAGAGCCTTCGCCGACTCCTGCAACACCACCTTCGCCGAACTCGCCAGCCGGATGACCCCGACGGCACTGACGGTGGCCGCCGCGCAGTACGGCATCGGGCCGGACTACACCATCGAGGGCCTGACCACCGTCACCGGGACGGTGCCGCCCACGGTCGACCTGGCCGAGCTCACCGAAGACGGTTTCGGCCAGGGCCGCGTGCTGGTCACCCCGTTCGGCATGGCGCTGGCCGCGGCCACCGTGGCCGCCGGGCGGACGCCGACGCCGTTCCTGATCGCCGGTCGGCCCACCCTCGAGACCGGCGCGCATCCGCCGGCCGATCCCGTCGTTCTCGACGGGTTGCGCTCGATGATGCGGCAGGTCGTGACCAGCGGCACCGCCCGGGACATCGACGGGCTCGGTGAGGTGTACGGCAAGACCGGCGAGGCCGAGTTCCCGGGCGGATCGCACGCCTGGTTCTCCGGGTATCGCGGGGATC
>VERS01000424.1 GCA_018882545.1 Mycobacterium sp. | reverse complement strand
GCCCCAGACCGCGTCGATGAGTTGGCGGCGGGTCCACACCACCCCGGGCCGCGACGACAGGGCAGCCAGGATGTCGAACTCGGTGCGGGTCAATGGGATCAGTGCACCGTCGCTGAAGACCTGGCGGCTGGGGATGTCGATCGACAGCGGCCCGAACACCCGGGCCGGAGCCTGACCGGCGGGCGGCACCAGCGCGGCGGGCACCGCACGCGGGCGGCGCAGCATTGCCCTGATCCGGGCGACCAGTTCGCGCGGGCTGAAGGGTTTGGTCACGTAGTCGTCGGCGCCGACCGACAGCCCGACGATGGTGTCCATCTCGGTGTCACGAGCGGTGAGCATGACCACGTAGGCGTCGGAGAAGGTGCGCAGTTGCCGGCAGACCTCAAGCCCGTCGAGGCCGGGCAGTCCCAGGTCGAGCACCACGACGTCGGGGTCGACGTCGCGGGCCACCGCCAGTGCCTCGGCCCCGGTGTGGCATACCGTGACCTCGAAGTGCTCGCGGGTCAGGTAGCTGGCGACCACGTCGGCCAATGCCGCCTCGTCATCGACCACCAAAGCGCGATAGCCCAGGTCGGCGCCACCTGGAACAGACTCGGCATTCAGATCCATGCCTTCATCGTGCCGTGCTGGAGCGGCGCTTCGGCATCTTGAGGGAATCTTCACACAACCAACACCAAACCCCCGGGCTGCGTGGAGCACAGTGGAACGACAACGCCGCCGACGACGGGATTGCGATGACCAGTCAGCCCCTTGCCTCCACCACGCTCAGCAGACGCGGGTTCCTCGCTGCCAGCGTGCTCGGCGGCGCGGCGCTGGTCGCCTGCAGTCGTTCCACCACCGCCACCGCACCCAACGGCGGTGGCACGGCCGATCCGATTGCTGCAGCCGAAGCCGCCCGTCCCCACACCGGAAAGACGGTCACCGCCCGCCTGGCCCCCGGGCCCGCCGACATCGACCTCGGCGGGACCCGGGCGCGCACACTGGCGTACAACAATTCCGTTCCCGGCCCGATGATCCGCGCCAACGTCGGCGATGAGATCGCCGTCACCGTGGACAACGGTCTGGACCATCCGACGTCGATGCACTGGCACGGGCTGGCGGTGCGCAACGACATGGACGGTGCCGCGCCGGCCACTCCCAACGTCGATCCGGGGAAGTCGTTCACCTACCGGTTCACTTCGCCCTACCCGGGCACCTACTGGGCTCACCCGCACACCGGGCTGGATACCGACTACGGCCTGTATGTGCCGGTCATCATCGACGATCCGGCCGAGCCCGGCCGCTATGACGCCGAGTGGATCGTCATGCTCGATGACTGGACTTCCGGAGTCGGCAGCAGCCCCCAGGAGATCTTCAACGGTCTGAAGTCAATGGGCGGCATGCCCGGCATGGGGAACATGCCGGGGATGGGCGGAATGGGCCAGATGCCTGGGATGGGCGGGATGGGGCCCATGCCCGGCACCCCCGGTGTGGGCGGTTCCTCGGCCAGCAATCTGCTCGGCGGCGACGGTGGTGACGTCACCTACCCCTACTACTTGATCAACGGCCGCATCCCCTCCGCGGCAACCACGTTCACCGCCAAACCCGGGCAGCGCATCCGTATCCGCATCATCAACGCCGGAGCCGACACCGCTTTCCGGGTCGCCCTGGCAGGTCACCGCATGACGGTCACCCACACCGACGGATTTCCCGTCGTGCCCACCGACGTCGATGCCCTGCTGCTCGGCATGGGGGAGCGCTATGACGTCATCGTGACCGCCGGCGACGGGGTGTTCCCGCTGGTTGCCTCAGCCGAAGGCAAGAACGCGGTGGCCCGCGCCCTGCTGTCCACCGGCGTGGGCAGCGCACCCGATCCGGCGTTCCGGCCGGCGGAGCTGACCCGTCTGGTCGGCACCGTCGACACCTTCGCCGCCACCCCGCAGGTGCAGTTGCCGACCAAGAGCGATCTGGCACTGCAGGCCCGGCTGACCGGCACGATGATGGCCTACGACTGGATGATCAACGGCAGGCCGTTCGATCAGACCGTGCCGCTGACCATTCACCAAGGTCAGGACGCCACGTTAACGTTCACCAACCAGACGATGATGTGGCATCCGATGCACCTGCACGGCCACACCTTCCAGGTCATCAAAGCCGACGGCACCCCCGGCCCCCGCAAGGACACCGTCATCGTCAAACCCATGCAGACCGTCGCGGTCAAGTTGGTTGCCGATAACCCCGGGGTCTGGATGTTGCACTGCCACAACGCCTATCACATGGATGCCGGGATGATGACCACCCTGAACTACACCAGCTGACAACCGTCAGCCGCACCGAGCTCACACCGAGAGAACGAAAGGAGAAGTTCCCATGATGTTCTGGTCCGACCACGACATGAGCGGATGGGGATACACAGGCATGGTTATTGGAATGGTCTTGTTCTGGGCCCTCATCATCGTCGGGATCATTGCCCTGATCCGATACACCGCCGGCGCACCCCAATCCCGGGCCGTCCCGCAACTGCAGCAGCACTACAGCGACTACGACTCGCCCGAGCAGATGCTGGCCGCCCGCTTCGCCCGCGGAGAGATCGACGAGACCGAGTACCGGCATCGCCTCGACGTCCTGCGAGCAACCCCGCGCCAGTGACCGTTCAGGCCGGGTCGCCCCCGCGGTGAGACAGCGGAGGATTTCCTATCCGAGGGTGCTTCGCACGATGCGGCGCCAGCACTTCGCGGTGCTGTCCACCAGTGACACCGCCGGCCATGCCGCATCCGCGGGAGTGACCTACGGCTTGGCGCCCTCGGGTGCGGTCATGTACGTGATGACCCGACGGCATCTGCAGAAAACCCGCAATATCGCCGCCAATCCTGCAGTCTCCCTGGTCATTCCCGTCGCACGCAAACTGCTGTGGCCCGTCCCGCCCGCGACCATCCAACTGCACGGCAGAGCCACGATCCTCGAGTGGACCAATGCCGAAGCCCGCGAGGTCTTCTCGGGATTCCTCCTGGGCCGGCAGATCATCAACAGCTACCAGGAACTGCACCGCCGAGGCGAATCCCGCATCTGCATTCTGCGGATCGACCTCGAACCCGTGATCCGAACCTACCTGGTCGGCACGTCGATCTGGCGAGCCCGGCGCAGCATGGAATCAGGCAGCGCAACAGCGATTCGCCGATGATCATGATTGAAACCATGGCCGCCTAACGCCTCTGACAGAGATAGTGCGTGGGTGAACGCCCTCGAACTGGTGCTGTTGAGTTTTGTGGCGGGGGGGGGGG
>VERS01000007.1 GCA_018882545.1 Mycobacterium sp. | reverse complement strand
GCCTGGAAGTTCTCGACCGAGGGGCGCTCCGCGGCGGCGGCCAGCACCGCGGTCGCCACGGCGTGCTCGGAGCCGGACTCCACCCCTGCCGCGAAGGCCAGGACCTCGGTGGCCTCCCACCCGTCGGCGGGGGTCACCGCGGTGAGGGCCAACTGACCGGTGGTCAGTGTTCCGGTCTTGTCGAACACCACGGTGTCCACCGCCCGGATCGCCTCCAGGGCGCGGTAGCCCTTGAGGAAGATGCCCAACTGGGCGCCCCGGCCGGTGGCCACCAGCATCGCCGTCGGCGTGGCCAGCCCGAGGGCGCACGGGCAGGCGATGACCAGCACCGCCAGGGCGGCCGAGAACGCCCGCTCCGACCCGGCGCCGGCCAGCAGCCAACCCGCGGCGGTCAGTGCGGCGATCGCGAACACCGCCGGTACGAACACCGCGGCGATGCGGTCGGCCAGGCGTTGGGCGTCGGCCTTGTCCGCCTGCGCCTGCTCCACCAGGCGGACCATGCCGGCGAAGTGGGTGTCCGCACCCACTGCGGCGGCCTCCACGATCAGCCGGCCGTCGAGTGCGACGGTCCCGCCCACGACACTGTCGCCGACCACCGCTCGGACCGGTCTGGACTCCCCGGTCATCGCGCTCATGTCGACCGCGGCGCTGCCCTCAACCACCAGACCGTCGGTGGCGATCGTCTCACCGGGGCGGACCACGAAACGCTGCTGTTCCTTGAGTTCCCCTGCCGGGATGACGATTTCGCCGCCGTCGGGCAGCAGCACCGCGACGTTCTTGGCGCTCAGCGCCGCGAGCGCCCGCAGCGCGCTGCCGGCCTTGGACTTCGCGCGGGCCTCGAAGTAGCGACCGGCCAGGACGAACACCGTGACCCCGGCGGCGACCTCCAGGTAGATGGCGTCGCTGCTCATCAGCGCCTGCCACAGCCCGGTGGTGTCGCGCTCGCGGTGCCCGGCGAAGATCGTGTACAGCGACCACAGCGTGGCCGCGGTGACCCCGACCGAGATCAGGGTCTCCATCGAGGCGGTGCGGTGCCGGGCGTTGCGCCAGGCCACCCGGTGGAAGGGCCACGCGGCCCAGGTGACGATGGGCACCGCCAGTGCGGTCAGCAGCCACTGCCACCCGGGGAACCTCGTCGCGGGGAGCACGGCGAACATCACCGACAGGTGCGACAGTGGCACGAACAGCACCGCGGCCACGCCGAGTCGCCGCAGCAGCGACCGGGCGGCCGCCTCGTCGGGGTCGGGTTGCTGCTCGCCGGCCGGGGCGCGCAGGTGCGCCTGGTAGCCGGCCCGCCCCACGGTGTCGCACAACTCCCCCGCCGACACCGTCTCCGGTGCGTCCACGGTGGCCACCCTGGTGGCGTAGTTGACCGACGCGCGGACTCCGTCGAGTTTGTTGAGCCGGGCCTGCACCCGGTTGGCGCAGGCCGCACACGTCATCCCCGACACCTCGAGTTCGACGCGGCGCACCGGCGGCGCCGCGGCCGCGTCGACGGCGGTCGCGGTCATCGTCCTCCTCGCTGGGCGTGTCACTGGGGTCCTCGCTGTCCGAACAGTCGGACAGCGGCGGTCGGAAGTTCCGCGTCGCTGTGAGTCAAATTACCCGCGGCCGTGTTCTAAGGTGCCAAGGGTGATCGCCGAGGATCCCGTGACCCGACTGGCGCTGGCGGCCGGACGCGGCGACCGCAAGGCCCTCGATGAGTTCATCAGGGCCACCGAGCGCGACGTGTGGCGGCTGGTGGCATTCCTGGCCGACCCCGGCAGCGCCGACGATCTGACCCAGGAGACCTACCTGCGTGCGATCGGGGCACTGCCGCGCTTCGCCGGGCGGTCCGCGGCGCGTACCTGGCTGTTGTCGATCGCCCGCCGGGTGGTCGTCGACCAGATCCGCCGCAACCAGGCCCGGCCCCGGACCGCCGCCCGGGTCGACCTGGAGGGTCTGCTGGACTCCTCCCACGGAACGGGGCGTTTCGAGGACATCGTCGAGGTGCGGATGCTGCTCGACGGGCTGGAACCCGACCGGCGCGATGCGCTGCTGCTCACCCAGGTGTTGGGGCTGTCCTACGCCGAGGCGGCCGAGGTCTGCGGATGTCCACTGGGCACCATCCGCTCACGGGTGGCCCGCGCCCGTGCCGATCTGATCAGCGCGGCACACCGCGACGACCGCACCGGCTGACAAGCCCCGCGTTGAGAAGCCGCGTGGCAGGATTGTTCTCATGAGCGCACCTACTGTATGCACCAACCCGGCCTGCACCTGCTCGCCGTGCAGTTGCGGAGCGGGATGCCAGTGCGGGCAGGGCGGCACCGCCTGCGCCAACCCGGCCTGCACCTGCTCGTCGTGCACCTGCGGGCCCGGCTGCTCCTGCGGCACCGGCTGATCCGACCGGCCACCAGGTGGAACACGACCCGGGCGGTATCCCTCCGCAGAAACAGATGACCGGCATGCTCGGGCACCCGGTGGCCGAGAATCCCATTGACCGGATGTTCGACGCGGTCTATGCCCACTACGGACTGCCCTGGCAGTTCTGGAAGAACGACATCGCCACCGCCGACGATCTGGCGTTGGCCGTGCCGGCGCTGCGCCCCCTCGGCTACCGCGGCATGGCGATCACGGTGCCGTGGAAGGTCGCGGTGATCCCACTCCTCGACGAGGTCGACGACGACGTCCACGCAATCGGCGCCGCCAACTACATGACCATCGAGAACGGCCGGCTGATCGGCCACAACAACGACGGCAAAGGTGTAGTGAAGGCCATCCGCAAGGTCGCCCCCCTGCAGGGCCGCCGGGTGGTCATGCTCGGGGCAGGCGGCGCCGGGCGGGCGATGGCCGTCGAACTCGCCTGGGCCGGCGCTGCGCACCTCACCCTGGTGACCCGCCGCGAGGAGCAGGGCCGCGAGGTCGCCGACACCGTCACCCGCGCCGCCGGGGTGCCCGCCGACTGGAAGCCGTGGCAGGACCCGGTCACCGTCCCGCCGGGCACCACCCTGCTGATGAACGCCACCCACCTGGGCTGTGCACCCGAGTTGGAACCGGTCCCGGTGCGCTGGGACAGCGTGGACCCGGCCTGCGTCGTGGTCGACGTCATCACCAACCCGCGCATCACCCCGTTCCTGGCCGCCGCCGCCGAGCATGGCTGCCCGGTGGTCGACGGGGTGGAAATGCTTGTGCAACTGGCGATTCAGATTTTCGAGCAGTGGACCGGGGTGGTGCCCGAGGAGGCAGTGTTCCAGCGCGCGGTGGCTGAAGCGCTGGGTGAGGATGTCAGCCACCGCGAGAGGTGATGCCCGGAAAGGGCCTGGGACCGGCAGCGGTCAGGTCTCCAAAATGCGCTGCATCACGCCCTGGTTGAAGAAGTCGAAGTCGATGTCTTCGACGTTCATGTGGTGACGGACCCGGTTGAAGAAGTCGTTGACCTCCCTGTTGAAGGAGTCGGTCGCGTGCCGCTGACGCTGTGGCGAGAACGCGGCCGCCAGCTCCCGGGTGGCTGCGGTGTAGAGCACCCGCTGGGCGCTGTCGGCGACATCGCGGGGTGCCACCAGCCGCAACTCGGTCAGCAGTGTCACCGCCCGGCGCACATCGTCGTCGAACACTCCGGTCGACCGCATCAACTCCACCAGGGCCTCTTCCCGGCGGCTGTCCGGCGGGATCGCCGGGGCGATCGTGCGGGCCAGGCCGACGAAGTCGTGGTCGGTATCGGCTTGGGCCAGTTGCCCCATCAGCGGGCCCCACTCCGCCGAGGCCCGGGCCAACCCCGACTGCGCCACCGGGGTGTCGGTGATCGCGGTGATGAACCGGATCGCCGCCTCGCGCAATTCGGTGTTGCGCTGGCTGCTCTGCTCGGCGGCCAACTGACGGTCGAAGGACTTCTTGGACGTCCAGTATGTCGTCAGACCGCCCACCAGCGTGCCGAGCAGGCTCGCCGCGGCGCTGATTGTCGGGATCAGCCAGCCGGGTTGTCCGCTCATCGGTTCGCGGCGCGTCCCGGGACGCCCGCCGCGCCGACCAGTTGCTTGACCATGCCGAGCACGTTACGAGTCGACCCGGCTCACCTCCGCGGAATCGGGGCGACTCCTCGGCCGGAATTTCCCGGCGGTGCTGAACCGTGCCTATGTCGCGGCCCCCTGGTCAGCAGCGTTGCGACACTGGGGCCCCAGAGGCGTACGGTCTATAGCTCGATGGACGGTCAAACGCCGACCGGAGGGAGTCTGATGAAAGACAACAGCCCGAAGCTCGCGGCCCTCGGGGTGGTTATGGTCGCCCTGGCTTCAATCACGGCGGCAGTGATCTCGGCCGGGGTCGCCGCCGCTACGTGCTCGGCGGGCCCGGGTACCGACCGGGGCGCGCAATGCGTCCCGGATGAGACCAGCTTCCCAGTCGAACTCGACGAGTTGGCCTTGGTTTCGCCGCGGGGCAGTCTCGGCTTCCACTATCCGGCCAACGATCCCGTGCTGGTCGCCGAGAGCATGGTGGGCACCGATGTGTTCGGCCCGTATGGCTGCGAAGATTTCGTCGACGCCGCATTCGGCCTCACAACCGAGACCGGCATCGGTCACGACATGGCACTGTCCTTCTACCAGTCGTTGGCTGACCAGGGCCTCGACCATCACGAAACGCCGATCCCGCGGGGCGCACTGGTGTTCTCCGCCAGCCCGTACGGAAATCATGTCGATATCTCTCGGGGCGACGGAACGTTCGTTTCCGGGGGTGTACAGGGGCTCTCACCCGGCTACGGCGATGGCCACCAGGTGCAGATCCTGCCCACCGCCAACCTCGGAGCGTGGGAGATGTACGGATGGGTCTACCCGCCTTGGTAAGCGCTTGGTGAGGACTTTCCACGACGCGATCGCACGTGAAGAACGTCGGCGATTTTTTCAATTCCGACGTTAATCTCTGCCCATGCCGTCGTCGGATCTGCAGGCGCAGATCGCCGAAATCCAAACTGCACTGCTGGAGCGATGCGACGCTCTCGGGGCGCGCACCGCCGACGCCGTCTGGCGTAACGTCGATTACTACGGCGACACGGGCCAAATCGGCAAAGATGAGCTCACCGCCGACTGCCGGACGACTTTTCGGCTGCTATTCGAGGCACTGAATTCCGCCGGCCCGTACTCGACCGATCGGCCGACCCAGATCGGGGTCGCACGTGCACGGGCAGGAATTCCCTTGCCGGCGATGTTGGAGGCGTTCGGCATCGCGGGGCGATTGGCCAGGGGCGAAATGTCGGACCTGGAGACCGCCCGTCCGGATCTCAGTCGGGAAGCGTTCATGAAATTCTCCGAACGGTACTGGCTGGCACACGATGCCTACACCGATGCGATGGCGGATGCCTACCGGGACACCGTGAGCCGGAAGGTTCTCAACCAGGCTGCTGAGCGGGCAGCCTCGGCCGAAGCTCTCATCGACGGAAGAATCGTCGAGCAGGCGGATCTCTGGGAAATCGCGCAGATGTTGAAGCTGCCCGCCAGGGGGCCTTACGTCGCCGTTGCAGCCGAGTGCGCGTCGTTGGGCCGGTCAGCCCTTCCGGGTATCGAGGCCAAGCTCGACAGCCTCGACATCGCCTCACCTGGCGACTTCTGCCCGATGTTGAACTCGGTCCGGTGTATGTCCGCGACGACGCGATGCTGGAGATTCTGAAGGGCACGCTGGCCTGCGTGGCCGTCAATCGCGTCGGCATCAGCTCGCGGTTCGACGACCTGCGGAATACGTCGCAAGGTGTGAAATACGCCCGGATAGCGTTGTCCGCCGAACCGCGTGAAGGGTCATTGGTCGCCATCTTCGAGGCAACGCCGCTGTCAATTGCGGTAGTCAGCGCTCCCGACGTGATGAAACAGCTCTCCTCGACTGTTCTCGCCGGCTTCGCCGACGTCGACGAACGTGAGCGTGCAGTCCTGTTCAACACCTTTCGGGTGTGGGTAGATGCCGGCGGCGCGATCGACGATGCCGCGCAGCGATTGCACTGCCACGCCAATACCGTGCGCCACCGGCTACGCCGAATCGGAGAAATCACCGGCAAGTCACCTGGTCGGCCAGCTGAGCTGGCGGAACTGTGCCTTGCGTTTGAAGTCGACTTCTTGGTGGGTTAGACAGTTCAAACGCACAACAAAGGCGCGCTTGTGTTGTGGGGAGAACAATCCTTAGTTCCCCAACGCCGCGGTGGGCGTTCTTTGGTATACCTCTCCTACACGTCGGCGCATCCCCTGCTTGGCAAAGACCACCGAAAGGCGCGTTCATGGCGAACCCATCCGGCACCGGTAAGTACCGCGACGTCCGTGAGTACCTCGAGGAACTCGACCGCCGCGGCTTGTTGAGACGACTGTCCCGCACCATCAACAAGGACACTGAGGTCATGCCGTTGGTGCGCTGGCAGTTCCGCGGCCTGCCTCCCGAGCAGCGCACCGGCTGGTTGTTCGAAAACCTCACCGATTCCCGGGGCCGCAGCTTCGACGCGCAGATGGCAGTCGCCATCGTCGGCGCCTCGACCCAGGTCTACGCCGCGGCCATGGGGGTCGACACTCCGGAGCAGATCGCCGCGAAGTGGTCGGAGGCTCAGCAGAACCCGATCGCGCCGGTGACTGTCGCGGCGGCGGACGCCCCGGTGAAAGAGAACATCATCACCGGTGACGACCTCATCTCCAGCGGTGGGATCGACGCTTTGCCGGTGCCCGTGGTCAATCCGGGCACCGATTCGTCGGCCTACTTCAGCGCGCCGATCTGGATCGCCAAGGATCCCGAAACCGGCATCTACAACGCCGGCACCTACCGGGTCATGTTGAAGGCGGCTGATCGCACCGGCGTGCTGATGATGTCCGGTCAGGACGAGCGCGGCTACTGGGAGAAGGCCCGCCGGCTCGGAAAACCCTTGGAAGCCGTTCTCATCCTGGCACCGCCGCCGGCGCTGTCACTGTGCGCTGTCAACAAACTGAACATCTCCGAGTATGACGCCGCCGGCGCACTCAACGGTGCACCGCTGGAACTGGTCAAGGCCGAAACGGTGGACCTGCTCATTCCGGCGCGAGCCGAGATCGCCATCGAGGGCCGCATCCGCACCGATGTCCTGGAAATGGAAGGCCCGTTCGGTGAATACGGCGGCTATGTCGGTGCCGAGGACTATCAGATGATCTTCGAAGTCACGGCCATCACGCACCGGACCAAGCCGATCCTGCAGGCCTTCATCAGCGAGATGCCGCCGAGTGAGAGTTCCTGCTTGCGCAAGTACGGCTTTGAAGGGTTCCTCGAGGAGGAACTGCGGCTGAAGTCGCCGAACATGCGCAAGGTCAGCATCCACGAGATGGGCGGAGCGTCGAACTTCGTGGTCGTCGAGTTCCACGATCCGGTTGCCGGTGAGGTGTGGAACGCCTTGCGGGCGGTGGCTTCTTCGCGCGCGGCGGCGGCGTTCAAGTGGGTGGTGGGCGTCGATGACGATATCGACAGCAACGACCTCGACAGTGTGTTGTGGGCGCTGTCCTGGCGGGTGCAGCCGCACAAGGACGTTCAGACACAGCGCGGCCGCAACACCGACCTGGATCCGTCCGGCGCACCGGTCGAAGCATCGTTCACCGATCGCACCTACCCCGATGGACTGGGCGGGTCTCAGATCATGATCGACGCCACTCGGAACTGGGCCTACCCGCCGGTGGCGCTGCCGACCAAGGAATTCATGGAGAACGCCAAGAAGATCTGGGAAGAGGAGAAACTACCACCGCTCACCCCCCGCAAACCCTGGCATGGTTATGGGCTGGGTTACTGGCCCGACAGATGGGCGACGGCCGCCGAGCGCGCTGTCGAGGGCAATTACCTCGAGACAGGCAAGGAATACGAGAAGATCCGGACTAAGGTGTCCTACTTCGACGACGGCATCGTCGTTGATCCGACCTAAGGAGACGACCACATGACGACACTTCGGCACGCCATCGCGATCTCCGCACCCCGCTCGGAGGTGTATGCCGCACTGGCCGACATCGACCACATGCGGGAGTGGCATGAGGGAACGATGACCGGTGAGGCAGTCCCGGGTAAGACGGTGACCTGGAAGCCCAAGCCGGGACTGACGTTCGGCTGGCGGATCGATGAACTCAACAAGGACACCTCGATCGTGCGGACCGCGGTGGAGGGGCCGGGCAACACCGTCGGCAAGACGTTGACGATCAGCCTGGCTGATCTGCCCGACGGTCGCACCGAAGTTGCTTTGACGGACGGCGAGTGGGCCGCCGACGACCCGCACCTGGCGTACTGCAACACCTACTGGGGTGGGGTTCTCAACCGGCTGAAGTCCTACGTCGAGAAGTCCTGAGGGCGGCGTGCAACGCCAACGCCTGATCATCGGTGTCAGCGGCTCGAGTGCCCCACACCTGGCCTTCGCCACACTGAAGGCGCTGCACCACCATCCCGACGTCGAAACCCATCTTGTCGTCTCCAGAGGGGCCGATAAGACCATCGAGCTCGAAATGGGCGCCAAGCGAGGCGATTTCGAGGCTCTGGCCGACGTGGTGTACGACCCGGGGGATTTCGGCGCCGCGATTTCCTCGGGATCGTTCCGCACCATCGGCATGGCGGTGGTGCCGTGTTCGATGAAGACCTTGGCCACCATCGCGACCGGCGCCGTCAGTGACCTGTTGACCCGCGCGGCCGATGTGTGTCTCAAGGAGCGGCGCCGGCTGGTGCTCGTTCCGCGGGAAACCCCGTTGTCCCTCATCCACATTCGCAACATGGAGACCGTCACCCTCGCCGGGGCGACGGTCATGCCGCCGGCCCCGGCGTTCTACCACCAGCCCAAGACCATCGACGATCTGCTCAACCAGACCGTCGGCAAGCTCCTCGACCAGTTCGACATCTCCCACGAGCTGTACCGCCGCTGGGAGGGCCGATAACTCCGCCCGCCGAAGGGAACCGGCCCGTCACGCGATTCGCCCTGGCGCTCTACGCGCGCGAGGGCGTGCCCGAGGCATGCCTGCATCTGCAGAGCCGCCACGATGTCGACATCCCCGTGGTCCTTTTCGCAGCCTACGTCGGTGCGGTGCGACGCCAAGCGCTGACGGCATCCGACGTCGATGCCGCCCGGGTTCGCGTCGACGCATGGCACCACGAAGTCGTCCGCCCGCTGCGCGCGGTACGCCAACGCCTCAAAACCGGACCCGCGCCCGCACCCAACGACGTCACAGCGCGGCTTCGTAGCCAGGTTCAGAAGATTGAGATCGAAGCCGAGCTGATCGAGTTGGATGAACTCGGCGAACTGATTCCCCTGTTGGAGCCCGCACCGACAGGTGGGGGTGCTGCCGAACGCGCCGCGGCGGCGATCGAAACCGTCATCAAGGCATACGCCCACACCGGGTTCGACGATCAGGACCGCCGGGCAATCGAAACGATCGCGGACGCCGCCTCGCCCCGCATCGACCCGTGACTCAGGCGACGCGAAACGTCAACAGCCCTTCTGCCCCGGAGACCAGACGGCCGAACGCCATCCCACCCAACGCTAAAGCCACCGTGATGAGAATCCCCTCGCGTGCGGAGTGACCCATGGCGGCCAATGCGAGCATGCCGGCGATCGCCAGACCGAAGCCGCCATAGACGGCGCGCACCTCAGCCCGGGATTCCGCGACGGGCAGAGCGATGCCGAAGGGTCGGATCAGGGTGGCCGGGCGGGCCAGCGCGAAGAGTCCCATGCCGACGAAGAACACCGCCGCAAGAACGATCACGACCGTCATGATTTGTCGCCGCCTCCTTCACTTCGATGGCGGAGGGCGATGCGGCCACCCTGCTTCGGTGTGTAGGCGACGCCGCGGTTGTGCGACTTTTCTCCGGGCTTGTCCGTCGCCTGAATCGTGATGGTGCGCAGCATGGTTCGCAACACCACGTCCATTTCCATGTTGGCGAAGGCCGCGCCCACGCAACGGCGGGTGCCGCCCCCGAACGGAACCCAGGCGAAGGTGTTGGGCTTGCCGTTGATGAACCGCTGGGGATCGAACCGTTCGGGGTCGGGGAACTCGGCGGGATCGCTGTGCAGATCGCGCAGACTGACCATGATCGAGTACCCCTGGGGAATGCGCCAGGGGCCGAGTTCATACACGGGCACTGCGACATGGCGGCTGGCGAGATCGATCACCGTCCGGACGCGTTGGGTCTCCAGGATGGTGGCCTGGCGGTAGGCGTTGCCCTCCCCCGCAGCTTCGTCCACCAGTCGGTGCAGGACGTCGGGGTGACGGGAGATCCGCTCCAACACCCACGACAGTGTCGAGCCCGTGGTCTCGTGGCCGGCCGCCAGCAGGGTGAGCAGCTCATCGCCGATCTCGGCACGGGTCATCGCCGATCCGTCGTCGTAGGTGCTGCGCAGAAACAACGCAAGGATGTCGGTCCGCTCGTCGAGGCGCGGGTCTTGGCGGGCTCGGCCGATCAGGCCGTCGATCGCCGACTCGTAGGTGCGCCGGTAGGAGTCCAATCTCGCCCACGGATTCCAGCGGCCATCGGTGCGCGGGATGGGAAGCAATACGAGCCGGGATGCCAGAGTCACCCACTTGGGAAGCACGTCACGCAGCGTTTCCAGCTCCGCGCCGTCCGCCCCGAACACGCCCCGCAGAATGACGTTGAGGGTGATGCGCATCATCGGTTCGAGGGTCGCGAACTCCTGCCGCTGCGGCCAGGTCGTAATCTCACGAAGCGTCTCCTCCTCGGCGATGCGCTCGTAGGCCGTGATGCTCTTGCCGTGAAACGGCGGCGTCAGAAGCTTTCGTCGGCGGCGATGTTCGGGACCGTCGAGTGCGAACACCGAACCCCGACCGAACGCCCGCGAGAGGTTGGGCTGGATGTTGTGCAGGACATCCGGGCTGGTGGTGAAGATCTGCTTGGCCAGCGCCGGAACGGCGACGACTACGGTCTTGCCGAACACCGGGGCCTGTGCGGTGAAACAGCGCCCGTTCTTCTGGACCTGGCGGTCGATGGTGCGACGGCGGTCGACGACGAAGCCCAGTGTGGTGAGACGACTGTTCGACGACGGCGGCAGCAGGACGGTCGACAGGTTTGTCACGAGAAGAGCCACCCTTTCAGAAAGCCGGTAAGCAGGACGGTGAAGCCGATGGTGATGGTGGCGGCCATCGCGTTGACCAGGACGGGCCATGCACTGAGTTCCACGAAGACGGCCACTAGCAACGTCGCGAACGCATAGAGCAGCACGGATCGGTGCGCGATGTCGACGTAAGGATGCGCGAGATGTTCTGGGCTGATGGCCATCTGGCGGTACTTCCAGATCCCGAGGACCAACGCCAGCAGAAAGATCAGACCGGCGGCCAGCAGCGTGGCCATGGTCGCCTTGCCCAAATTCAGTGTCATCGTCACTCCGGGAACGGTGAATGCGAGATACGCCAGGGGAATTGGCCCCAGCGGCACAGCGCCGCGGTGGCCGAACGTGGTTGAGATCTGACCTCGGAGCGGATCTTGTCGGCGGAGAACCGCTTGAAACCCTGTCGTGGATAGGCGTCGATCACCTCCGCGACGGTCTCCGGGTGGATGTCTTCGATCCGCATGCCGGTCACGTCCGCCGCGGTGCCGAAGTGCAGCAGTGCGATCTCCGGTCGTTCCCGCCCTGCGCGGCCGACGTCGAGATGTATGCGGATGGCATCCGCGACGATCGAGGCCCGATCCTCGGGCCAGCCGCGAGCCTGCAGCCAGGAGTGGGCCGCCGCGGCCCCGCGCTGCTCGAAAGGCCCTTCGCCGCCGAGGAATTCGGTCAGCCCGAGGTCGTGCAGCATGGCGGCCAAGAAGAGCAGTTCGGGATCCCAGTCCAATCCATCCCGGGTCCCGAGCAGCCCGCCGAAGAGATAGGCGCGATAGCTATGCGCGGCAAGAACAGTGGGCGCTTGGGCACTCAGTACGTTCGCGGCTTCCACAGCGACCGGAGAGTCCGGGATGGCGACGGTGTCGAGTAGCACGGGCTCGGGCCGATCAACGCCCAATCGCCGCGCCGCCCGCCGCATCGTCTGCTCCAACTGCGCTCGGCCGAGACGACCGACGACAGCCAGCGTCGAATCGACACTCACTTGGCGACCTCCAGCGTCACTTCGATTTCCAGAGCGAGGTTCGCCGGCAACGACGACATACCCACCGCGAGGCGGGCGTGGCGCCCGGCATCACCGAATACTCCAACGAAGACCTCTGACGCTCCGTCGATCACCTGGGTATGGCCGATGAAATCGGGGGCCGCGTTAACCACACCCCGAAGTAAGACGACCTGCCTCACAGCGTCGAGGCTTCCCAGCGCCGACCGAATGGTGGCCAGCGCGCTGATCGCGGCGAAGCGGGCCGCCTGCCGGCCGGCGGCAATGTCGAGGTCGGCCCCCAGCTTGCCCAGGACAAGCGTTTCCGGCGGGCTGAACGGAATGTGGCCACCGAGAATGAGCAGCCGGCCGGTGCGCACGGCGTTGACGTATTCGCCTGCCGGCGGGAACGGATCAGGCAGCTCAATGCCCATTTCCGCCAGCCGCCGTTCGGGGGTTGTTTCTTGTAACGGTTCCAACATGTAGGCGATGCTAAGTCGGCCCTCCATCTTTTGCAAGCGTTTCAATAGATGCCCGTCCGGCGATACGATCGGCAGATGGCGACCACAGCAGGACCCGAAGGCATTGGCTGACTTAGTCCAGAGAGCGGCCGATCTCGTAAGCTTCGGCCTGCGACTACGCGGGCGTTGACAAGACACACAGAAGGCTAGGGCTTGTGGCCCTGGCCTTCTGCTATGTCGGTGGAGCTGCCGGGAATCGAACCCGCTCTGGAAAACGCCCTGAACTGGAGAAATGCTGGACCGGATGACGCCACAGTACGTCAGACGACGCAAAAACACCCGGGGTAACGCGAGAGTTGTTGACGGCGTCAACACCGTTATCTGCTCGGGACGGATCCAGGCGCTGGCGCACCCAGGCTGAAAGCGGCAACGTCAGACCCGAATCGCGATGAAACCGGCTGCGCCTTCGAGAGCCGTGAAGTCGTCGTCCTGTGTGACGACAGGCAACCCCCGCGATACCGCAATCGCCGCGATCCACAAATCATTGACGCCCATCCGCCGTCCCGCTTCGGCTAGGTGCACACGCAACCGCGCCCAGACAGGCGCGGCTTCTTCGTCGACCGGAAGCGCCACCATGTCGGCGACTGCATCGAGTGTGGCCAGCCGTCTCGCACGAACGTCGGCAGAGCCGGCGGCGAGCACACCTGCATTGAGTTCGCCCAGCGTGATGACGGTCGTGGCGACTTCCTCGGGCATAGCCGATTCGTCGAGCGGGCGGCCCGTCTCGTTCGCGATGAATACCGAGGTGTCGAGCACACCCGCCGGAATCACTGAATCGGTCCGAGGTCGTCGGTGGTGTCTCCCGCCAGGCGAGCCAGATCGTCGCGCAGTCCGGGGTCAGCTTGGGCCCGCTTCAGGCGCTGGGCTAGTTCGATGCCGGACAACCACCGTCGCCGACCAGGCTGGGCCGCGGTAAGCCGGGCGACTGGCTTGCCTTTCACCGTGATGGTGACGACTTCCCCGGCGGCAACCCGGCGCAGCACCCCGGCCGTGTCGTTGCGCAGTTCGCGGGAGGCGACTTCAGACATGCTACGAGTGTAGCTATTTCGTAGCAGTTACCGGGCGCAGGCAGTGTTCGATCAGTTCAGAAAGCATCGCGCGGGGGCGTCGGGTGCTCCTTGACCCCTGGAAGGACGACGGACAGGCCGGGCAGTGGCGCGCTGGACGGTCTCGGGTGAAAACAGCCTGGGTTGCTGTTGATGCGAGCGGCCGCGGATCTGGGCAAGAAGCGCGGTCGCCACAACGCGCGCACGGTCAGGCGGCTCCAGAGCGTGTGTAGGCCACGAAACAGGCCAGGGCTTGTGGCCTTGGCCTGCTTCCGGTGGAGCTGCCGGGAATCGAACCCGGGTCCTACGGCATTCCCTCAAGACTTCTCCGTGCGCAGTTCGCTAGGTCTCTACTCGGATCTCCTGCTCACGCGAACAAGTCAGGATGACGATCCCAGTCGCTGTGGGTTGTCCCGCTGCGTCCCGCGACCGGACTCCAGCGGTGGATCCCTCTAGCTGATGCCAGGGTCCGGGCCGAGGGCTCTCCCGGTCTGACAGACTCACCGTCGCTTAGGCAGCGAGGGCGTAGTCGCGCTGATTGGAATCGGCGCTTAATTGGTTGCAATGACGCTTACGGTGGTCTCTTGCCTGCACCGGCACGCTTCCCTTGATTCGATGCGCGAAGTCGAAACCGTTCAGCCCCTCGCACCACCGGCCGAAGGATCTCGGCCGATAAACCAATGGTACGGGATA
>VERS01000423.1 GCA_018882545.1 Mycobacterium sp. | reverse complement strand
CGTCAGGGCGGTCGGTCTTGTTGACCACCAGGATCACCGGCAGGTGCGCGGCCAGTGCCTTGCGCAGCACGAACCGGGTCTGCGGCAGTGGACCCTCCGAGGCGTCGACGAGCAGCAGAACACCGTCGACCATGGACAGGCCGCGCTCCACCTCGCCGCCGAAGTCGGCGTGGCCGGGGGTGTCGATGACGTTGATGACCGTCATCCCGCCATCCGCATGGTGCCGGTGCACCGCGGTGTTCTTGGCCAGGATGGTGATGCCCTTTTCCTTTTCCAGGTCACCGGAGTCCATCAGTCGCTCGACGGCGTCGTCACCACGGTGTGTCAGCGCGCCCGACTGCCGCAGCATGGCGTCGACAAGGGTGGTCTTGCCATGGTCGACGTGCGCCACGATGGCCACGTTCCGGAAGTCAGGTTGATTCACGCCGGTGATTGTCGCAGCGCGGGTACCGGTTCGCGAAAACGGCGGCTCCGGCTATCCGCCCAGCAGGGCTCGCAGATCGGGCAGCCAGGCGCGGTCGGCGGGCACCCACGGCAGGTCATCGAGTTCGTCCGGGGCCACCCAGCGCAGTGCCCGATGGTCGTGCGGATGCAGGGTTCCGCCGGTCTGGGTGACCGCGTAGGCACGCAGAACCACAGCCTCGCCGATCGGGACGTCCGCACCGATCCGGTCCCCCACCGCGACGGCGATGCCGAGTTCCTCGGTCAGTTCCCGGGCCAGCGCATCAGGCTCACTCTCGCCTGGCGCGACCTTGCCGCCGGGCAGTTCCCACAGGCCGGCCAACTCGGGCGGGCGCTGCCGCTGGGCCACCAGCAGCGCCGAGCCGGAGACCAACGCGCCCGCGACGACGACCTGCATGGCAAGTGACGGTACCGCCCGTTCGGAGTAAACATGAGACATGGCTGTATTGAGCGATGCAGAAGTAGACGCCGCCGCCGCGAGCCTGAACGGCTGGCACCATCTCCACGGGGCGTTGCGGCGGTCGGTGAAGTTCGACTCGTTTCTCGCCGGGATCGACGGCGTACGCAAGGTGGCCGAACTGGCCGAGCGCGCCGATCACCATCCCGACATCGACATCCGCTGGCGGACGGTGACTTTCGCGTTGGTCACGCATTCGGCCGGCGGCATCACGGATAAGGATGTGGAACTGGCCCGGGAGATCGACGCGGTTCTCGCCGGCCACTGACCGCGATCCATCCCAGCGTGATCAGCGTCGCGACGATGTAGACCAGTCCGGCCCACGCGAGATACCAGGGCCGGCTGATCTGCCAGATGGTCGGCTGGGCGAAGCTCAGCAGCCACGGCACCCCCACCACGCTCAGCGCCAGCCATCCCCAGCCCAGCGCGCGGGCCCCGGGGAGATCCCGCCACGGCCCGTCGAAGAGCCAGATCATCAACGGCAGCAACCAGATCCAGTGGTGGGTCCAGGAGATCGGCGAGATCAGGAGCCCGAACAGTTCGACGACCAGCAGCGAACCCAGCCGCTCGTGGTCCAGGGCGCGCCACGCCAGGATCGCGACCACAGCCGTCAGCACGATCCCGGCCAGAACCAGCGGCCCGTAGCCGGCATCGTGGCCGAGGATGCGCGACACACCGCCGCGCCAGGACTGATTGAACGACGTGCCGATCGGTCCGATCCGGCTCGCATCACCGAGCAGATCAGTGAAGTAGTAGCGGGCCTGCTGACCGATGACCGCGATGGATAACACCACCGTTGCCGCGAAGACGACCGCTGCGAAAAAAGCGGCCGCCCAACGCCGCATGCCGACGAAGTACAGACCGGAAATCGCCGGGGTGAGCTTGATACCGGCGGCCACACCGACCAGCAGACCGGACAGCCACCACCGTGTGCTGCACACCGCCCACAGCACGGCCAGCACCAGGATCACATTGACCTGTCCGTAGTCGAAGGTGCTCCGCAGCGGTTCGGTCCAGATGCCCAGCGCCGTCCACAGCATCGCCTGGCGGCGGTCACCGGCCGAGATCAGACGCTGACTCAGCCGGACCACTCCGTACAGCGCCACGATCGTGCCGAGCTGCCAGGCGAAGGCCACCACTGCGAACGGCAGCCTGCTCAGCGGATAGAACACCAGCGCGGCGAACGGCGGATAGGTGAACGGCAGCGGGAAGTCCGGAGTCTGAGCGCCGTAGACGTAGGAATAGAGCGTCCCCGGCGTATCCAGTGCGGCAGCGCCGCCGAGGTAGACGTGCAGATCGACGAAGTTCGCCCCGTTGGGCACCAGGTAGGTCCAGCCCAGTCGCGCGGCCACGCTGAGCGCCAGCAGCAGCGGCGCCAGTCGCCGCATGCGCCCCCTGACCATGACGCGACTCTAGTGATGACCCCGGCGTTACGTCGGTATCGCATCGCTCCCGTAACGGTTGAGTAACCGCCACACGTGTCACTTGAGCAACTCCAGTAACTGGCTACCTTCGGGATCAAGGACCTGCAATCGAGGAGTGGATCTCATGTCACGTTTCACAAAGCTGTTCGCCGCCAACGCGATTGCAGCCGCCGGACTCGGCGCCGCCGCCATCGCTCTCAGCCCGTCCGCGGCCGCGGACCCGATCATCCCGCCGGTGCCCAATGTGCCGGGTCTGAACATGATCCAGCAGCTGGCGACCAATCCGGCCGGCGTCGGCGCAGTGCTGCAGACCGCAGCGTCGGCGATCAGCGGAGCCGGTTCGATCATCGGCGGCCCCGCCGCATCGACCCTTCCGGTCTCCCCCATCGACGTGACCGGGACCGCGCCCGCGGCCATCCCGAGCGCGCCGGCCGCGTCGGCCGTGCCCCCGATGGTGCCGAGCGGAACGCTGGGCCAGACCGTCCTTCCGCTGCTGAACCAGTTCGGCATCCCGGGCAACCTGGCCGGCCTGGCCCCGTCGAACGTGCCGTTCCCGATCCAGGTCGGCGACAAGCTCGGCATCTCCCCGGCAGCCCCGGCCGCCCCGGCGGCCGCGCCGCTGGGCACCCCGCAGGTCGCCGTGGCGCCCGCGACGACCAGCACCGCGCCGGTCAACCCGTTCCCGCTGCTCAACGCCCTGCCCTGACGCTGACGACTGACTGACGAGGGAGCAGCACGTGTTGCAGATTGCCAAGCTGACCACCGCCGCCTGTGTGGCTGCGGCCATCGGCCTGAGCCCGGTGGCGGCCGCTGACCCGACCATCCCGTTGGATCCGGGTCAGCTGCCGGGCCTGGAAGCAGTCCAGAGCCTCAGCCCGGTGATCGAGCAGGCGGCGGGCAATCCCTCGTCAGCCCAGTCG
>VERS01000422.1 GCA_018882545.1 Mycobacterium sp. | reverse complement strand
GAGCCGCTGCGGCGGTGCTGCTGGTCTTGCCGCTGATGAGCGTCGGCTGCAGCGCGCGCACCGCGGACTACTCCAGTGTCTGGACCTCCAGTCCGACCGCCGCCACAACGGCGGTATCGACCTCCCCGACCCCGGTCGCGCAGTACCTGTCCAGCGTCGGAGTCACCGGCGAGCAGGTCGCCCTGGCTGAGCTGACCGACTTGACCGTCACCTTGCCCCGGCCCACCGGCTGGACCGGCTACGCCAACCCGAACTTCTCCCCCGGCACCGAGGCGATCGCGAAGAACAACACCTACCCGACCGCGATGGTCATGGTCTTCAAACTCGACGGCAACTTCGACATCCCGGCCGCCCTCGAACACGCCGACGACGACGCCGAGATGTCGGAGAACTTCAAGCGGCTCAACTACTCGAACGCCGACTTCGCCGGCTTTCCGTCGGCGATGATCGAGGGCAGCTATGACCACAGCGGCACGCGGCTGCACACCTACAACCGGATCGTGTTTCCGGTGACGTCGAAGTTCGACCGCTACCTGGTCCAGTTCACCGTCACCACACTGGCCGGCCAGGCCGCCGCGCAGGCGCCGGACGTCGAGCAGGTCATCGGGGGCTTCTCAGTCGCCGTGAAGTAGGTTTGCGGCCATGTCCAGGGATCTCCCGTCGTTCGCAGGCCGGACCGCTATCGTCACCGGGGCCAACAGCGGACTGGGCTTGGCCACCGCCCGTGAACTCGCCCGCGCCGGAGCGCGCGTCATCCTGGCCTGCCGCAATGTCGAAAAAGCCAATGTGGCAGCCGCCGATCTGACCGGCGATGTCCAGGTTCGTCGGCTGGATCTGCAGAACCTTGACTCGGTGCGCGACTTCGCCGACAGCGTCGGCCTGGTGGACGTTCTGATCAACAACGCCGGCATCATGGCGGTGCCGTATGGGATCACCGCCGACGGCTTCGAGAGCCAGATCGGCACCAACCACCTCGGCCACTTCGCCCTGACCAATCTGCTGCTGCCCAAACTCGTCGACCGGGTCGTGACGGTGTCCTCGCTGATGCACTGGTCGGGCCGGATCAGTCTGAGGGACCTCAACTGGAAGGCCCGGCCGTACTCGGCGTGGTTGGCCTACGGCCAGTCCAAACTTGCCAACTTGCTGTTCACCAGCGAGTTGCAGCGCCGACTGACCGCCGCGGGCTCGTCGGTCACGGCGCACGCCGCCCACCCCGGCTACTCGGCCACCAACCTGCAGGGGCACACCGGTAACCCGATCGGAACCCCGATCTGGCTGGCCGCCAACAAACTCTTCGGGGCCAGCGCGGAATACGGCGCCAACCCGACGCTCTACGCGGCCAGCCAGGACCTGCCGCCGGATAGTTTCGTCGGCCCCAAGTTCGGTGCCCGCGGCCCGGTCGCCGTGGTGGGCCGCAGTCCACTGGCCCGCGACACCGATACCGCCCGGGCACTGTGGGCGCTGTCCGAACAGCTCACGGATACCGAATTCGCGCTCTGAGCGGCCAATCGGATTTCCGCTGCCGGGGGGCTGTCGGTTACCCTTCAGGGGCGTCACGGCGAGGGTGGTCCGGCCACCGTTATCGACGAGGCTTTGTGTTCCGGGCCTTCTCCGGCCCTGCCTCCGCCGTGCGGTTAGACCCCCGGAAGGCAAGGAAACAGCGTCATGGCCAAGACCGCCAGCACGAACAAACTCACTGTCGAGGTACGGACCCGAACCGGCAAGGGCGCCTCGCGCCAAGCCCGCCGCGAGGGCCGCTTTCCCGCCGTGCTCTACGGGCACGGCAGCGACCCGCAGCACCTCGAGTTGAACGCTCACGATTTCGCCGCGGTGCTGCGGCACTCCGGGACCAACGCGGTGCTGAGCCTCGATATCAACGGCACCGAGCAGTTGGCGCTGACCAAAGCGCTGGAAATCCACCCGATCAAGCGCACCATCACCCACGCCGATCTGATCATCGTCAAGCGCGGTGAGAAGGTGACCGTGGAGGTGCCGGTGAATCTCGAGGGCGACGCGGCCTCCGGCACGTTGGTGACGCAGGACGCCACCAGCATCGAGATTGAGGCCGAGGCGTTGTCCATCCCGGAGAGCCTGACCGTGTCGATCGAAGGCGTCGAGGAGGGCACCCAGATCCTGGCGGGCGCGGTGGCGCTGCCACCCGGTGTGACCCTGGTCAGTGACCCGGAGATGCTCGTGGTCAATATCGTCGCCGCGCCGACTGCTGAGGACCTTGAGGCCGAGGGCGGCGGCGAGGCCGCCGAGCCTCCGGCAGCCGAAGCAGAGGCGCCGGCCGAGGGCGAAGGCGAAGCCGGCGGGGCCGAGTAGTCGCGGGTGGCCGAGCCGCTCCTGGTTGTCGGCTTGGGCAACCCCGGACTGCAGTACGCCAGAACCCGGCACAACCTGGGTTTCATGGTGGCCGACGTGTTGGCCGCACGCCTCGGTTCGACGTTCAAGGTGCACAAGCGCTCAGGTGCGGAGGTGGTGACCGGCCGTCTCGGGCACCGTCCTGTGGTGTTGGCCAAACCGCGGTGCTACATGAACGAGTCCGGCCGGCAGATCGGGCCACTGGCGAAGTTCTACTCGATCGGCCCGAGCGAGGTCGTCGTCATCCACGACGAACTCGACATCGACTTCGGCAAGGTCAGGCTCAAGGTGGGCGGTGGCGAGGGCGGTCACAACGGCCTACGCTCAGTGGCACAAGCGTTGAGCAGCAGAGAGTTTCAGCGCGTGCGCATCGGCATCGGTCGTCCGCCCGGACGGCAGGACCCGGCGGCCTTCGTGCTGGAGAATTTCAGCAGTGTCGAAAGCGCCGAGGTACCGACGCTCTGTGAACTCGCCGCCGACGCGACCGAACTGCTGGTCGAGACCGGGTTGGCGGCTGCGCAGAACCAGGTGCACTCCTGGTAGCGCGCAGGGGACGTCGCTGATCTCAGCGAGCGCCCGGCATACCGAACCACGGGAACACCGGCATGTTCGCGGGCGGGGCGGTGGTGCCCGGCCGGGCCTTGATCGACACACTGCCGGTGGTCGAGCAGATGCTCTTGGTGGCGGTGTCCTGGCAGGTCGGCCGGGCGCCGGCGACCGGAGCCGAAACACCGGCCGCCACAGCCAGGCCGACCACCAGCGCCGCTGCCGAGTTGCGAGCATTCATTGTCTGACTCCCCTTCCGGGCTGGAACTGAACGACGTGACACAACTGAATACCTTGGCTTACGGGCAGGCCGAGATGATGACCACGGCGTCAGCGCCGAGCGGGGTGTTGTT
>VERS01000006.1 GCA_018882545.1 Mycobacterium sp. | reverse complement strand
CTGCAGGCCGGCGCCTCGGTGATCGGTGTGAACGCCCGCGATCTGAAGACCCTCAGCGTTGACCGGGACTGCTTCGGGCGGATCGCGCCGGGTCTGCCCTCCGACGTCATCCGGGTCGCCGAGTCCGGGGTGCGCGGACCTGCCGACCTGCTGGCCTACGCCGGGGCCGGCGCCGACGCCGTCCTGGTCGGGGAGGGCTTGGTGACAAGCGGGGATCCCCGCGCGGCGGTCTCCGAGTTGGTGACCGCGGGGGCGCACCCGTCCTGCCCGAAACCGGTTCGCTGAGCAGCCACCGGCTGGGACCCGACATGGCCGACATCACCTCCACCGATCCGCCCCGCCTCCCCACCGCCAGCGTGGCGGTCGCCGAACCGACTGCCCACGACCCCGATGCTCGCGGGCACTTCGGGGCCTTCGGCGGTCGCTATGTTCCCGAGGCGCTGATGGCCGTCATCGAGGAGGTCACGGCCGCCTACGAAAAGGCCCGTGCCGACCAGAGTTTCCTCGATGAGCTCGATCGGCTGCAGACTCACTACGCCGGCCGGCCCTCGCCGATGTACGAGGCGACCCGCCTGAGCGAACACGCCGGCGGGGCACGGATCTTCCTCAAGCGCGAGGATCTCAACCACACCGGCTCACACAAGATCAACAATGTTCTCGGACAGGCTCTGCTGGCTCGTCAGATGGGCAAGACCAGGGTCATCGCCGAGACCGGTGCCGGCCAACACGGGGTGGCCACCGCCACGGCCTGCGCGTTGCTCGGCCTGGAGTGCGTGATCTACATGGGCGCCGTGGACACCGCCCGTCAGGCGCTCAATGTGGCCCGGATGCGGTTGCTCGGCGCCGAGGTGGTCGCGGTGCAGTCCGGGTCCCGGACCCTCAAGGACGCGATCAACGACGCCTTCCGGGACTGGGTGACCAACGCGGAGCGCACCTACTACTGCTTCGGTACCGCCGCCGGTCCGCATCCGTTCCCGATGATGGTTCGCGACTTCCAGCGCGTGATCGGACTGGAAGCACGCGCCCAGATGCTGGCGATGACGGGCCGGTTGCCCGATGCGGTGACGGCCTGCGTGGGAGGGGGATCGAACGCGATCGGCATCTTCCACGCCTTCATCGACGACCCGCAGGTTCGCCTGATCGGCTTCGAGGCTGCCGGGGACGGCGTGGAGACCGGCCGGCACGCGGCCACGTTCAGCGGCGGTTCCCCCGGCGCCTTCCAGGGTTCCTACTCCTACCTGCTCCAGGACGCCGATGGGCAGACCATCGAATCCCATTCCATCTCAGCGGGCTTGGACTATCCCGGCGTCGGCCCCGAGCACGCCTTCCTCAAGGAACTCGGCCGGACCGAGTACCGGCCGATCACCGACACCCAGGCGATGGAGGCCTTCCGGTTGTTGTGCCGGCTGGAGGGCATCATCCCCGCGATCGAGACCGCGCATGCCGTGTCCGGGACGGTCGACCTGGCCGCCGAACTCGGGCCGGAGTCGATCATCCTGATCAACCTGTCCGGCCGCGGTGACAAGGACGTGGAGACCGCCGCGCGCTGGTTCGGATTGTTCGACGCCAACAACGCCAACGGCTCGGGGCCGGGAGTGTCATGACCGTTCAGCACAGCCCGCCGGGTCGGCTGGGCCCGGTTTTTGACGCCTGCCGCGCACAGGGTCGCGCCGCGCTCATCGGTTACCTGCCCACCGGGTACCCCGATGTGCCGACGTCGGTCGACGCCATGGTCGCCATGAGCGGCGAGTGCGACATCATCGAGGTGGGTGTGCCCTACTCCGATCCCGGGATGGACGGCCCGGTGATCGCGACCGCCACCGATGTGGCGCTGCGGAACGGGGTGCGGGTCCGGGACACGTTGCGGGCCGTCGAGGCGATCAGTGCCGCCGGCGGCAATGCGGTGGTGATGACCTACTGGAATCCGGTGCTGCACTACGGGGTCGAGGCTTTCGCCCGCGACCTCGCCGCCGCCGGTGGGTTGGGCATGATCACCCCCGACCTGATACCCGATGAGGCCGATACCTGGCTGGCGGCCTCCGAACAGCACGATCTGGACCGGATTTTCCTGGTCGCCCCCTCGTCGACGCCCGAACGGCTGGCTCGGACGGTCGAATCGTGCCGCGGTTTCGTCTACGCGGCGTCCACGATGGGTGTCACCGGCGCCCGCGACGCGGTGTCGGGCGCCGCTCCGGAGCTGGTCCGCCGGATCAAGGACATCTCCGATATTCCGGTGGGGGTCGGGCTGGGGGTGCGCTCGCGGGAACAGGCGGCCGAGATCGCCCACTTCGCCGACGGGGTGATCGTCGGCTCGGCCCTGGTATCGGCGTTGACAGACGACGGGGTCGCCGCCGTCCGGACGCTGACCGAGGAACTTGCCGTCGGTGTTCGAGAGAGGGTGCCTGCGACGTGACGACAACGGTGCTTGCCTATTTCCCGAGTCCGGGGCAGGGCGTCTGGTACCTCGGGCCGATACCCATCCGCGCCTACGCCCTGTGCATCATCGCGGGGATCATCGCCGCCCTGGTGGTCGGTGACCGTCGCTGGGCGGCGCGGGGCGGTGAGCGCGGGGTGGTCTACGACGTGGCCCTGTGGGCGGTTCCGTTCGGCCTGGTCGGCGGTCGGCTCTATCACGTGCTCACTGACTGGAAGACCTACTTCGGGCCCGACGGGGCCGGACTGGGTGCCGCGCTGCGGATCTGGGAGGGCGGCCTGGGCATCTGGGGCGCGGTCGCGCTCGGGGGGGTTGGGGCGTGGATCGCCTGTCGCCGCAGGGGAATTCCACTCCCGGCCTTCGGTGACGCGGTGGCCCCGGGGATCGTGCTGGCACAGGCCATCGGACGTCTGGGCAACTACTTCAACCAGGAACTGTACGGGCGCGAGACCACGGTCCCCTGGGGTATGGAGATCTTCTACCGCCGCGATACGTCCGGGGTGGTCAACGTGCATTCCCTGGACGGGGTGTCGACCGGTGAGGTCGCGGCGGTGGTGCACCCGACCTTCCTCTACGAACTGCTGTGGAACCTGCTGGTGTTCGTGTTCCTGCTCTGGGCCGACCGCAGGTTCCGGCTTGGTCACGGCCGGCTTTTCGCCCTGTACGTGGCGTCCTACTGCCTGGGCCGGTTCTGGATCGAGTTGATGCGCGACGACGCCGCCACCGAGATCGCCGGCATCCGGATCAACGTCTTCACCGCGACGTTCGTGTTCATCGGCGCCGTCGTTTACATGCTTCTGGCACCGCGGGGCCGGGAGAACCCGGATTCGTTGCGCGGCAGGCAGGTCGCAGAGATCGACGCCGAGTCACGGGTCGAGGAGTGGGCCGAGGATCTGGTCATGGCGGCCAAGGGCAGCGGGATCGTGGCCGCGGCGACGGTTGCCGGTGAACACGAGATTGAGGACGCCGCGGCGGTTGGCGACCTCGATGTCGAGGAGTTCGTCACCGAGGAACCTGCGGACACCGAGACGGTGGCTGTCGAGACCGAGGCCGTGGAAACCGAGGCCCTGGCGGCCGAGGCCGTGGAGACCGGGGCCGCGGACGCCGAGGCCGCGGACGCCGAGGCCCTGGCGGCCGAGGCCGTGGAGACCGAGGCCGTGATCGCGAAGATCGCCGCGGCCGCCGAAGCCGACGAGATCGCCGAAGCCGACGAGATCGCCGAGGCCGTCGAGGCCGTCGAGGCCGTCGAGGCCGTCGAGATCGTCGAGGCCGTCGAGATCGTCGAGACCGAGACCGGCAGTGACGCGGCTACCGTCATCGTCTACCAGGACGGCAGTGCCGAGCCCACCTCCGACAGCAGCGCCGACGGCCCGGCCGAGGCCGCAACCGTCGTGGTCTACGAATCAGACGGTGCCGTCGACCAGGTGCCGTCGGTGTCGGGGGTCGATGCCGACGCTGTCGGATCCGACGAGCGGATCGTCGAGGCAGCGCCGCCGGCCGCGGCAGACGCCGAGGGTCAACCGGAGCAGGGCCAGCCAGCCGACGATCCCAGCGAGGAATCGGAAAAGCTGAAGGGCTCGACCCTCAAGCGCCTGCTCTGGGGCGCGGGCAGTCGCGGCGACTGACGCGAATTCTGGCATGCTTGCGACCATGACGGCCAAGACCAACAGCCTGGTGGTCGCGGGGTCGGCTGCGCTGGGGGCGGCCGCATTGGCCTACGTCGCCGTGGTGGACCCGCACCGGCCCGGCGCGGTGTTCCCGTTCTGTCCCTTCAACCTCATCACCGGATGGGCCTGCCCGGCCTGCGGCGGCCTGCGGATGACCCACGATGTGTTGCACGGAAACCTCGCGGCGGCGGCCTCCGACAACGTTTTCCTACTCATCGGCCTGCCCCTGCTGGCGGTCTGGGCACTAGCGCGCCGGCGCCACGGCAAGCCGGTGGTCACCACGGCCCTGCTCGTGGTGCTCGCGGTCGCCACGATCGGATGGACGGTCGTGCGGAATCTGCCCGGATTCCCTCTGGTTCCAACGATGGTGGGGCTGTAGGCACCCAACCGGACTATGCTCAGGCGTCGTGACCCGGCGCGCCAAGATCGTCTGCACCCTCGGCCCTGCTACCGATAACGACACCCAGGTCAGGGCACTCGTCGAGGCAGGGATGGACGTAGCCCGGCTGAACTTCAGCCACGGCGACTACAGCGATCACGAGGCTTCCTACAACCGGGTTCGGCACGCCTCCGATGCCACCGGTCGGGCGGTCGGCATCCTCGCCGACCTCCAGGGCCCCAAGATTCGGCTGGGCCGTTTCGCCGACGGCCCGACGGTATGGGCCAACGGGGAAACGGTGCGAATCACCGTGCAGGACTGCGAAGGCACCCACGATCGAGTGTCGACCACCTACAAGAACCTGGCCCGAGACGCCCAGCCCGGTGACCGGCTCCTCGTCGACGACGGCAAGGTGGCGCTGGTCGTCGAACACGTCGACGGCGACGATGTGGTGTGCACGGTCACTGAGGGCGGCCCGGTCAGCAACAACAAGGGCCTGTCCATGCCGGGCATGAAGTTCTCCGTTCCGGCGCTGTCGGAGAAGGACATCGCCGATCTGGAGTTCGCCCTGAAGGTCGGGGTCGACCTGGTAGCGCTGTCCTTCGTCCGGTCACCGAGCGATGCCGAGTTGGTCCATCAGGTGATGGACCGGGTGGGCCGCCGGGTTCCGGTGATCGCGAAACTTGAGAAGCCCGAAGCGGTGGCGGACCTCGAGGGGATCGTCACGGCCTTCGACGCGATCATGGTCGCCCGCGGCGACCTGGGTGTCGAACTCCCACTTGAGGAGGTCCCACTTGTGCAGAAGCGGGCGATCCAGATCGCCCGCGAGCACGCCAAGCCGGTGATCGTGGCCACCCAGATGCTCGAGTCGATGATCGAGAACTCCCGGCCGACCCGCGCGGAGGCCTCCGATGTCGCCAACGCAGTGCTCGATGGCGCGGATGCGGTCATGCTCTCCGGTGAGACCTCGGTAGGTAAGTTTCCGATCGAGGCGGTGCGCACGATGGCCCGGATCATCTGCTCGATGGAGGAGAACAACCCGCCGCCACCGCTGAGCCATGTCCCACGGTCCAAGCGCGGGGTAATCTCTTACGCAGCAAGGGATATCGGTGAGCGCCTTGATGCCAAAGCTCTCATCGCGTTCACCTCCTCGGGCGACACCGTGCGTCGGCTGGCCCGGTTGCACAGCCGGCTGCCGCTGCTGGCGTTCGTCACCGCGCCGGAGATCCGCAGCCAACTCGCGCTGACGTGGGGTGCTGAGACGTTCGTGGTGCCCCACGCCGACAGCACCGACGACATGGTCCGACAGGTGGATCACCTGATGCTTGAGATGGGGCGATACCAGCGCGGCGACCTGGTGATCATCGTCGCGGGCGCACCGCCCGGCACAGTAGGCTCAACCAACCTGATTCACGTCCACCGGATCGGGGAGAACGACCACTAGCGAGAGGCGGCGCGTGCCCCACGGTGAGTTTTCGCTGGCCGGAAGATCTGATCTCGACGAACTGCTCTCCATCCTCGAGCTTTCCCCCCTCGAAAAGTCGCCGGGTGGCGAAGACCTCTTCACCGGTCGGCACCCCCGGAAGAATCCGGTGCGCACTTTCGGCGGCCAGTTGATGGCCCAGGCGTTCACCGCCGCAAGTCGCACCGTGAATCCGGATCTACCGCCCAGCGCCCTGTCGGTGCATTTCATCGCCGGTGGTGACCCCGCCCACGACATCGAGTTCCGCGTCTTCCGGCTGCGCGACGAACGTCGTTTCGCCAACCGCAGGGTCGACGCCGTGCAGAACGGCAAGTTGCTCGCCACCGCCCTGGTGTCCTACCTGGTCGGGGGCTCGGGGCTGGAACACAATTCGACCGCTCCGGCCGTCCCGGATCCGCACACCCTGCCGACCATCGACGAGTTGCTGGTCGGATACGAGACCGTCGTCCCGCACTTCGTCAACGCCATGCGGCCGATCGAATGGCGCTACACCAACGACCCCGCGTGGGTGATGCGCGACAAAGGCCACCGGCTGGACCGCAACCGGGTCTGGATGACGGCGTCGGGCCCGATGCCTGATGACCCGGTGCTGCACACGGCCGCGATGGTGTACGCCTCGGACACCACGGTGCTGGACTCGATCATCACCACCCACGGTCTGTCCTGGGGATGGGACCGCATCTTCGCCGTGACGATCAACCATTCCATCTGGTTTCACCGCCCGGTCGACTTCGCCGACTGGGTGTTGTACGCCACGGCATCGCCGGTGGCCGCGGAGTCCCGCGGCCTGGGCATGGGGCACTTCTTCAACCGGGCCGGCGAGGTGGTGGCCACCGTCGCCCAAGAGGGCGTTGTGAAGTACTTTCCGTCGCAGTAGCGCGGCGAGTCGGGTGGAGGCGCCGGCTCAGCGACCCTGGCCGGCCTCGACCCGCTGCTGGAACGCGTCCATGCAGGCCTGTACGCCGGTGTTGTCCCCGCCGGCATCCTGGATGCAAGTGATCAGTTCGCGCCCGCCGTAGTTGTTGAAGATACCGACGTACATGGCGATGAAGGCCAGGCTGATCAGTATGGCGAGTCCGCCCAGCACGATCCCGGTGAGGGCGAGGCCGCCGTTGTTGGCCTCACCCCGCTTGACCCGGCCACGTGCCAGGAACCCGAGGATCACCGCTGTGCCGCCGAGGATCAGACCACCGGCGACCGAGCAGGAGGCCAGCAGCGCGATGATCGCCACCACCAGCGCTGCCACACCGAGGCCGTTGCGCGGGGCAGCCGCGGGTGCGCCGGGATAGTAGTCGCCGTAGGGCATCGGTGGGGGCGGGTAGCCGCCCGGGTAGGGCCCCGGGGGGAGCCCCTGCGCCGACGTGCCGGGTGTGCCGGGCGCGCCGGGCGGGCCGGGCGGATATGCATAGGGGTAGGGCGGCGGTCCCGCCGGCGGTGGCGTACCCGGCGTCGGAGTTGCGCGCTCCGGCGATTCCGTCGGCTCAGTCATCAGATCCCGATTCACCTCGTGCGAGTAACGACGGCTGTCAGGGTACCGGCAACGCGACAGGCGCGGAGCGCTGTGCGTGCTGCAGCAGCGGTCCGCGCCCGTCTGACGTGGCAGTCCTCAGCGGCCGAGAGCCTCGTTCACCACTGTGCGGACTTCGTGGCCGGTCTTGCGGAGCTGCAGTCCGGCAATGACCTCGAAGACGCCGATGATGATCAACCAGACACCGACAACCAGGGTCAGCGTGACCAGGGAGTCGAACGGGTAGGCGAGGCAGACGATGCCGGCCAGGATCGAGATCAGTCCGAAGAAGATGCTCCAACCACGGCCGGGTGTGCCGTGGAATTCACTGATCGCGGTCGCTGTGGCTGCCACCCCGCGGAAGATGAAACCGATACCGATCCAGATCGCCAGCAGCAACAGCGCCGTCTCGGGTTCGGACCCGAAATGCCGGAAAGCCAGCACGGCCAGGATCAGTGCGGCGGCCCCACTGATGAACAGCAGGACTCGGCTGCCGGCCGAGGAGTGCAGACCGAAGGCGAGTGCGACCTGCGCGACCCCGGAGACCAGGAGGTAGGCGCCGAACAGGAAGGCGGCGACCAGGAGGGTAATTCCGGGCCAGAACAAGACGAGGGCACCCAGTACGATCGCCAAAACCCCAGACGCCACAGTGGATTTCCACAGCGTATGGAACAGTGTCGGTTGACCGCCTGATTGCGTGTACGTAGTAGACATGGCCGAAATCCTACACAAGCCACTAGTCGGTTTCGCAGACCGAGGCCTGTTGCCGGGCCGTGGGGACCGGCAACGCTGTAGGTTTTGGTCTGTGAAAACCAGATCGAATGTCTTCGCGGGAGGACTCAATCGCCGCCGCCGGCCGCGGGCCGCGGCGGCCTGCGCCCTGGCCGCCGCGCTGAGCCTGGCGGGTTGCGCCACCAACACCGAGAGTGGTTCCGGCGGCGGGGCCTCCGCTCCGGCCAGCACCGAGGTCTCGGTCCAGAAGGTGGACCAGATCGCCGCGTCCCTGCCCGCCGAGATCCGGGAGGCCGGCAAGCTCGTCGTCGGGGTCAACATCCCCTATCCGCCGAACGAGTTCAAGGATCCCGACGGCAAGATCGTCGGTTTCGACGTGGATCTGATGAACGCCGTCGCGCAGACGCTGGGCCTGACCGCAGACTACCGGGAGGCCGACTTCGCCAAGATCATCCCGTCCATCGAGGGGGGCACCTTCGACGTCGGGATGTCGTCGTTCACCGACACCAAGGAGCGCGAAAAGCAGGTCGACTTCGTCACCTACTTCTCGGCCGGCACCCAGTGGGCACAGCGGCCGGGCGAAGCTATCGACCCGAAAGAGGCCTGCGGGAAGAAGGTTGCTGTACAGGCCACCACGATCCAGGAGACCGACGAACTGCCGGCCAAGAGCAAAGCCTGCGTGGACGCCGGTAAACCGGAGATCCAGATCATCAAATTCGACGGCCAGGACGCGGTCACCAACGCGGTGGTGCTCGGCCAGGCCGACGCGATGTCGGCGGACTCACCGGTGACGGCTTACGCCATCAAGCAGAGCGGCGGGAAGCTGCAGGCGGCCGGGGAGATCTTCGACTCCGCGCCGTACGGCTGGCCGGTCAAAAAGGGTTCCCCGCTGGCCCAGTCCCTGCGGCAGGCGCTGGAGCACCTGATCAAGACCGACGCCTACCGCAGTATCGCCGCCAACTGGGGACTGGAGTCGGGAATGATCGACAAGCCGGTCATAAACGGGGCCGTCCGCTAGCGCCCCGTGGCCGTCGAGCAGACAGTGCCTGCCGAACCCGCCCCCATCGACGCCGTCCCCCTGCGCCATCCGTGGCGGTGGGCGGGTGCGGTCGTCATCATCGGACTGGTCAGCCTGTTCCTGTGGGGGGCGGCCACCAATACGGCCTACGGCTGGCCGACCTACCGCAAGTACCTGTTCGACCACCGGGTCTCCGAGGCGGCGTGGAACACCCTGCAACTGACGTTCTGGGCGATGGTCCTGGGACTGGTGCTGGGGGTGATCCTGGCGGTGATGCGGCTCTCGCCAAACCCCATCCTGAAATCGGTGTCCTGGGCCTACCTGTGGATCTTCCGCGGGACCCCGGTGTATGTGCAGCTGGTCTTTTGGGGACTCTTCCCCACCCTCTACCGCAACATCCAGCTGGGAATCCCCTTCGGGCCGACGTTCTTTCATCTGGAATTGGGCGACCTGTCGATCGGCTTCATCCTGGCGATCATCGGCCTGGGCCTCAACGAGGCCGCCTACATGGCCGAAATCATCCGGGCCGGAGTCAGTTCGGTACCCGAGGGTCAGCTGGAAGCCTCGACAGCGCTGGGCATGTCGTGGTGGATGACCATGCGCCGGGTGGTGCTGCCGCAGGCCATGCGGGTCATCATCCCGCCAACCGGAAACGAGCTCATCAGCATGCTCAAGACCACCTCGCTGGTGACCGCGGTGCCCTACACCCTGGAGCTCTACACCCGGACCCGGGACATCTCCGCGGTCCTCTTCGAGCCGATTCCGCTGCTGCTGGTCGCGGCGACCTGGTACCTGGCCATCACCAGCGTGCTGATGGTCGGTCAGCACTATCTGGAGAAGTACTTCTCCCGCGGAATCTCCCGCACCCTGACCGGCAAGCAGCTCGAAGCGCTGGCCAAAGCCCAAGCCGCAGCAAGGGAAACGCGCCCATGACGGTCGCGGCGCCGCAGCCGATCGTGGAGGCGCAGCAGGTGTGCAAAGACTACGGCGCCCTTCCGGTGCTCAAGGGTGTGACGCTGTCCGTCGACCGCGGGCAGGTGCTGGTCATCGTCGGTCCCTCCGGATCGGGCAAATCCACGTTCCTGCGGTGCATCAACCACCTGGAGAAGATCTCCGCCGGAAGGCTCTACGTCGACGGGGATCTCATCGGTTATCGGGAGCGCGGCGGGACGCTTCATGAGATGTCACCGCGAGACGCCGCCCGGCAGCGTCGGGACATCGGCATGGTGTTCCAGCACTTCAACCTTTTCCCGCACCGCACCGCGTTGGAGAACGTCACCGAGGCGCCCATCCAGGTCAAGGGGATCTCGAAGGCGGTGGCCACCGAGCGGGCCCGCGACCTGTTGCACCAGGTCGGCCTGTCCGACAAGGCCGACGCCTACCCCGCCCAGCTTTCCGGCGGGCAGCAGCAGCGGGTGGCGATCGCCCGGGCGCTGGCCATGGACCCCAAGCTGATGCTGTTCGACGAACCCACGTCGGCATTGGATCCCGAGTTGGTCGGCGAGGTGCTCGGCGTGATGAAAAAGCTTGCCGCCGAGGGGATGACGATGATCGTGGTGACCCACGAGATGGGCTTCGCGCGGGAGGTCGCCGACGAGTTGGTGTTCATGGACGGCGGGGTGATCCTGGAGAGTGGGTCGCCGCGAGAGATGCTGAGCAACCCGCGTCACGACCGGACCAGGGAATTCCTGTCCAAGGTGATGTGAGGCCCGGCCGTCAGGGCCCGATCAGGGCGTCGGTCTGCGCAGAACGCGCGCCGCTGACGTGGGTCTGGGATTCGGGCTTGCGGTCGACCAGGTACCAGGTGCGCATCACACCCTTGCCCTTGATATCGACCTCGCCGCGTTCCTCGAGCTCGAAGGAATCCTCGAGTCGCTCGAAGACGTTCTGCGGCACCTGGATCCGGCCCACCACATCGGTGGACTCCATGCGGGAGGCGATGTTGACGGCGTCACCCCAGACGTCGTAGAAGAATCGCCGGGCCCCCACCACCCCGGCCACCACCGGACCCGCGGCGATACCCATCCGCAACGGCACCGGCCGGCCTCTCGGATCGCGCAGGTCGGCGACCGCCCGCGACAGGTCGAGGGCCAGATCGGCGATCGCCTCGATGTGATCGGGCCGCGGGGTGGGCACTCCGCTGACCACCATGTACGCGTCGCCGGTGGTCTTGATCTTCTCCAGGCCGTGCCGGTCCACCAGGCGGTCGAAGGTGGTGTAGAGCCGGTCGAGGAAACGGACCAGCTCCGTCGGGGAGATCTCGCTGGCCTGCTCGGTGTAACCGGCGATGTCGGCGAACAGGATCGACGCGTCGTCGTAGCGGTCGGCGATCGTGCCGTGCGAGGGATTCTTCAGTTTCGCCGCCACCGTGGCCGGCAGGATATTGGCCAGCAGCGCCTCCGAGCGGCTGTACTCGAGTTCCATCGCGGTCTCCGCGCGCGAAACCTCCCGCATCGCGTACCAGACCGTGAGAAAAATCAGCAGGCACGCTCCGGCGGTGGCGAAGACGAAGGCCATATTGAGCGCCCAGCGGGGCTGAATTCCGGTGTCCGGCGGGACGTTGAACTGCAGGAAGATGACCAGCGCGGCGCCGACGCCGACCACGGTCCCGGCCAGCAGCACATGCTGCACCCCGAGCACCAGCACCGCCAGCGAGGCCGACACCAGGTAGTAGAACTGCACCCCGGAGTCGGTGCCGATCTGGGTGCCGACGAAGGTCAGCGCCGCATAGGCGATCGCGACGAAGGCCAGCGCCGGGATGACGTTACCGAGGCGGTTGAGCAGCGGCACGCCGATGAACAGGACCGCGATGGTGAGGTTGATCAAGCCGATGTAGAGCACCCGGTCGCCGGTGAACGTCTGCAGCAGACCCAGCGTCGCGGTCAGCCCCGCGGAGATCCAGGCCGCGAAGGTCAGCACCCGCTGCGGCCGGCTGACCGTTTCGGCCCAGTGCTGGTTGCGGGCCGGCGGCCGCCGCTGCAGCCGCTCGCAGTCCGACCACCGCAGTCGCCCCTCCGGCAGCAGCACCTTCCGCTCGGAGCTCACCCTTTCAGGGTAGTCCGCGGCTGGCCACACCCTCGAAACCCCTGAAACGGGCCGTGACCGAGGGCACACTGACAAGACAGGTCATCGCCGGATACCGACGGGATACAGACGGGAGTGGTTGTGGCGGACACCAATGCCGACGGGCATGAGAGCGTACTGGAAAAGGTCGACCAACTCGTCGACGAGGTGCTGGGCACCGACCTCACACCGACCGAGCCGGAGGACCCCTGGGAGCGCCGCCAGCGCATCCTGGATTCCTGGACGGCGATCATCCTCGCCGTCGCGGCGGTGGCCACCACCTGGGCCTCGTTCCAGGCCAGCCAGTGGGCAAACGCCCAGTCCGACGCCCAGTCGATCTCGGCCATCCAGCGCAGCGACGCCAACCGGGCCGCCTCGGAAGCCAGTAGCCAGTCGGTGGTCGATTCCGAAATGTGGATCTCCTGGGTGGAGGCTGTGGCCTCCGGGCAGAAGGACCGGGCCGGCTTCCTGCGGGACCGGTTCTCACCGGCCCTGGATCGCGCCCAGAAGGAGTGGTTGGGCACGGTCCCGGTCGACGCCGACGGCAATCCGGCGCGGGTGCCCGACGGGACGCCGCTGAATCTGCCCAGCTATGTGGTTCCGGCCCAGATCCAGGCCGATGAGCTGTCCAACAAGGCCGAGGAGAGCCTGGCCGAGGCCGACGAGGCCAGTAACACCAGCACCCGCTATGTGATGCTGGCCGTGCTCTTCGCACTGGTGCTGTTCTTCGCCAGTGTGGCCACCAAGTTCAGCTCGCCGAAGATTCAGGTGGCGCTGATCCTGACCGGGCTGCTCCTGCTGCTCACCACCACGGTGCGGATGCTCATGCTGCCACAGATGCTGATGTGAAACCCTCTGCTGCGCATCGGGTTACCGCCGCGGTGGAGGTGGCTGCGTCCCCGCAGCGGGTGTGGGAGGTAGTCAGCGACATCACCGTGATGCCCCAGCTGAGCACCGAGCTGCTCAGCGTCGAATGGGCCGAGGGCTGGACGGGACCGCGGTTGGGGGCGCAGTTTCTGGGCCGCAACCGCAATCCGGTGATCGGGGAGTGGACCACCCGGTCGCAGATCATCGCCTACGAGCCCCCGCGATTGTTCGGCTGGTCGGTCGGCGATCCGGAAAAACCCGCCGCGAACTGGGTTTTCGAACTGCAGCCCAGTGCGGACCGGACCCGGTTGCGCTACACCGCGGAGATCGGGCCAGGTCCGTCGGGGGTCACGATGCTGATCGAGCGGAGTCCGGAGCGCGCCGAACAGATCATCGACGGGCGGCTTGCGCAGTTCCGTAAGGCCGTGGTGGCCACGCTGGCCGGGGTGCGTGACCGCGCCGAGACCGGCCGATGAGCCGGCCGATCGAACCCGGTGCCGATCTGACGCGGGTTGCCCGGGAGGTCTTCGGCTGGCCGCAGTTACGTCCGGCGCAGTTGCAGGCCATGGAGGCGGTGCTGGCCGGCCGCGACGTGCTGGCGGTGATGGCGACGGGTTCGGGGAAGTCGGCGATCTACCGGGTGCCCGGTGTGCTGCTCGAGGGGGCGACGCTGGTGATCTCCCCGCTGATCGCCCTGCAGCACGATCAGATCAGCGGGCTGTCGGCTACCGCGGCCCCGGACGCGGTGGCGATCAATTCCCTGCTCGACAGCGATGAGACCGGCCGGGCCTGGGCGGCACTGCGGGACCGGGCCGCCGAGTATGTGTTCCTTGCGCCCGAGCAGTTGACCAACGACGCGGTGATCGCCGCGCTGACCGATCTGGCGGTCTCCCTGGTGGTTGTCGACGAGGCGCACTGCGTATCGGCATGGGGCCACGACTTCCGACCCGACTATCTGCGGGTCGGCGACGCCATCAACAAACTCGGTCACCCCACGGTGGTCGCCCTGACGGCCACCGCCTCACCGCCGGTGCGCCGGGAGATCATCGACCAACTCGGCCTGCGTGACCCGCTGGTGATCGCCAGCGGATTCGACCGGCCCAACATCACTCTGGAGGTCTTCTACTGCATCACCGACGACGATAAGCGCGATGCGGTGCTGGCCGCCGCGCTCGCCGCCGACAGACCCGCTCTGCTGTATACCGCCACCCGTAAAG
>VERS01000421.1 GCA_018882545.1 Mycobacterium sp. | reverse complement strand
TTTACTCGCACTTCACCTGCAAGGTTCCTCACTCGACGGGGTGGAATAGGGTCGGGACCATGGGAACCTTCTCCGGCAAGACGATGTTCATCTCCGGCGCCAGCCGCGGCATCGGCCTGGCGATCGCCAAGCGGGTGGCCGCCGACGGCGCCAACATCGCGCTGGTGGCCAAGACCACCGAGCCGCACCCCAAGCTGCCCGGCACGATCTACACCGCGGCAGCCGAGATCGAGGAGGTCGGCGGGCAGGCCCTGCCCATCGTCGGGGACATCCGTGACGGCGACTCGGTGGCCGCCGCGGTGGCCAAGACCATCGAGGCGTTCGGCGGCATCGACATCTGCGTCAACAACGCCAGCGCGATCAACCTCGGCTCCATCGAGGAGGTGCCGCTGAAACGCTTCGACCTGATGAACGGCATCCAGGTGCGCGGCACCTACGCCGTCTCCCAGGCCTGCATCCCGCACCTGAAGGGCCGCGAGAACCCGCACATCCTGACGCTGTCCCCGCCGATCCGGATGGAGCCCAAGTGGCTCAAACCGACGCCCTACATGATGGCCAAGTACGGGATGACCCTGTGCGCGTTGGGAATCGCCGAGGAACTGCGCGCGGCCGGCATCGCATCCAACACCCTGTGGCCGCGCACCATGGTGGCCACCGCGGCGGTGCAGAACCTGCTCGGCGGCGACGAGGCGATGAAGCGCTCCCGCAAGCCGGAGGTGTACGCCGACGCCGCCTACGCGGTGCTGAGCCGACCGGCCGCGGAGTTCACCGGGCAGTCGCTGCTGTGCGAGGACGTGCTGCTCGACAGCGGCGTCGCCGACCTGTCGGTGTATGACTGCGTGCCGGGCTCCGACCTCGGGGTCGACCTGTGGGTGGACAGCGTCAACCCGCCGGGTTACACCGGTCCCTGATCCCGCTCAGCCCTTGCGGCCGATGCGCCGCCACCCGTGCCCGGCGAAGGCGCGCATCGCGGCCAACGCGAAGCGGCCCTGCTTCTTCGGCGCGGAGTACCAGAGCATCTCCGAGCGCTGGGTGGGCAGCCGCGGGGCGGTGATGGCCTGCTGGCGGCAGAACTTGATCAGCCCGCTGGCCCCGCCGGAGCGGAAGCCGATGCCGGAGTCCTTCCAGCCGCCCATCGGCAGCGACGGGCAGAACACGTTGGTCATCGCGTCGTTGATGTTGACCGCGCCGCAGTCCAGCCGACGGGCCAGCCGCTCGGCGCGGGCGGTGTCGCGGGTCCACACCGAGGCCGACAGCCCGTACTGGGAGTCGTTGGCCAGCCGGATCGCCTCTTCCTCGTCGGCCACCTTGACCACCGGCAGGGTCGGCCCGAAGGTCTCCTCGGCCAGGCAGCTCATCGACGGGGTGACGTCGGCGAGCACGGTGGGTTCGAAGAAGGTGCCGACCCCGGTCGGCTTGCCGCCGGTGAGCACCTTGGCCCCGGCCGCGACGGCCTCGTCGACGTGCCGGGCCACGATGTCACGCTGGGCGGGGGTGGCCATCGCGCCGGTGTCGTAGGTGAAGTCCCCGCCCGACTCGCTGCCCTGCCGGATCTTGGTGACGTTGGCGGTCAGCTTGGCGACGAACTCGTCATAGATCGGGGCCTCGACGTAGACCCGCTCCACCGAGATGCACACCTGACCGGAGTTGAACATCCCGCCCCAGGCGATGCCGTTGGCGGCGCGCTCGAGGTCGGCGTCGGCCAGCACGATCGCCGGGTCCTTACCGCCGAGTTCGAGGCTGAACGGGATGAGCCGCTGCGCGCAGGCCACCGCCACCTTGCGGCCGGTGGCCGTCGAACCGGTGAAATGCACGTAGTCGGCGTTCTCGATCACCGCGGCGCCGACGTCGCCGTAGCCGTTGACCAGGCCGAGCACCGGCGGTGCGCCGACTTCGTTCCAGCCGCGGACCAGTTCGACCGCCGACAGCGGGGTCACCTCGGAGGGCTTGAGCAGCACCGCCGCCCCGGCGGCCAGTGCGGGAACCAGGTCCAGCGCCAGCATCGCCAGCGGGAAGTTCCACGGTTCGATCATCCCGACCAGCGGATAGGGCCGGTAGACGGTGGTGAGCTTTTTGACCTTGAACAGCGGGCTGTGCGCCTTCGGGTGTTGGTCGGCCAGGAACTCCTCGGCGTGGCCGGCCCAGTACTTGATCGAGTCGGCGATGGTGATCGGCTCCAGGGCGGCGTCACCGTGGGATTTGCCGGTCTCGCTCATCAGCACCTCGGTGAGGTGGTCGGCGTTGTCCAGCACCCAGTCCTGCCAGTTCGTCATCCACTTCTTGCGGCCCCGCGGGCCGATGGCCTCCCACTCCTGCTGGAACAACCGCAGTTCCCGGGCCTTGGCCGCGACGGCTTCGGCGTCGGCGATGGGCACCGTCCCGACCACCGACCCGGTGGCCGGGTTGCGCACCGTGATGGTGTCGGACTTGGGTTCAACTGCGGTCATCGGTGGTCCTCCCGGTGGTGGTGTCGAATTCGATGCTAGCGCGGGCCGGGGGGTTGGAACAGATCGACCGGTTGGCCGACGTCGACGGGTTCGATCAGCTCAGGGCCATTGTTGGCGACTTTGTTGACCAGTGTCGACACCGGCCGCAGCGCCAGTCCGCCGACCTCCGGGGGGGCCGCCAGCAACTCCGTCGGGGCGGGTCGGTCGGGGTCGAGCCAGCGGTCCCAGTCCGCCTCCTCGAGCAGCAGCGGCATCCGGTCGTGCACCCGGGCGCACTGCCCCACCGCCGCGGTGGTGACCACGGCGCAGGTGAGCATCCGGCCGGCGCCCCACGCCGACCACAGCCCGGCCACCAGCAGCGGCCGGCCGTCGGTCCGATGCAGGTAGAACGGGGTCTTGGGGGTCTTGCGGCCGGCCACTTCCGGGTTGGGCATCCACTCGTAGTACCCGTCCATCGGAACCAGGCAGCGCTTGTGCTCGGCGGCGGCCCGGAACGCCGGGGAGCGGGTGAGCGTCTCGGCGCGGGCGTTGATCAGTGGGCGGCCGTTGTTCTTCGGGGGGGTCAGCGGGCGTCCGTCGGCGTCGGGCTTGACCCAGTTGGGCAACAGACCCCAGCGCATCAGCCGGATCCGCCGGGTGGGCTCCCCCTCGGGGTCGCCGAGGCGGTCGTGGCGGGCCACGACGGCGACGATGTCGGTGGTGGGGGCGACGTTGTAGTTCGGTCCGGGGTGCCCCGGGCCGGTCTCGTCGACGGCGTGCAGTTCGGCGGCCAGCCGCGCCGGATCGATGGTGACGGCGAACCTCCCGCACATACCTAGATGGTGCAGGATGGTGCCGTGA
>VERS01000005.1 GCA_018882545.1 Mycobacterium sp. | reverse complement strand
GCGGCACACCGCGCGCGGTCCAGGTGCCCGATGTGCGCGGCAAGATCTCCGCGGATGCCGTCGCCGAGTTGCAGAACAGGGGTTTCAAGACCCGCACCCAACCCAAGCCGGACAGCGTCGTCCCGCCGGATCATGTGATCAGCACCGACCCGGCCGCGGACAGCTCGATCAACGCCGGCGCCGAGATCTCGGTCAACGTCTCCACCGGGCCCGAGCAGCGTGAGGTCCCCGACGTGTCGGCGCTGAGCTACGCCGAGGCGGTCAAGAAACTGACCGCAGCCGGATTCGGGAAGTTCAAACAGACCCAGGCGTCCTCGGCGGCGTCCCAGCGTGACAAGGTGCTCAACACCGTTCCGCCGGCCAACGCCACCGCGGCCATCACCGCCGAGATCACTCTCGTCGTCGGCACCGGCCCGGTCACCCGATCGGTTCCCGACGTGACCGGGCAGAGCACCGAGCAGGCGACCAAGAACCTCAACACCGTCGGGTTCACCACGGTGCTCACCGCGCCGGTGGACAGCATCAAGCCGGCCGGGGAGGTGCTGGCGACGGATCCGCCGACGGGCAACTCGGCAGAACTGGACACCCCGATCACCCTGAAGGTCTCCAAGGGCAACCAGTTCGTCATGCCGAACCTGATCGGTCAGTTCTGGACGGACGCCGAACCCAACCTGCGCGGCCTGGGCTGGACCGGAGCCCTGGTGAAGGGTCCGGATGTGCCCAACAGCGGTCAGCGGACCAATGCGGTGGTGACGCAGAACCCGCCACCGGGCACCGGCGTGAACTTCAACGGCTCGATCACGCTGGCGTTCGCGTCATAGGCCACTCGGCCGGTCCGGCAGTCGCCTTCCGCACGGTGTCGGCCACCTCTTGTTCCAACCGACGCACCAGGGATTCCTCCGGGGCCTGCCCGCAATAGCCCAGCCAGTTGGCCAACATCCGGTGGCCGCCCTCGGTGAGGATGGACTCCGGATGGAACTGCACCCCGTGAATGGGTAACGCGCGGTGTCTGACCGCCATGATCACTCCGCCGGAATTCGGCCCGCCGCCGGTGCCGCGGGCGGTGTGGGCGGTGATCTCCAAATCCTCCGGCAGCGTATCCGGCAGGATCGTCAGCGAGTGGTACCGGGTCGCGGTGAACGGATTCGGAAGCCCCTGCAGCACACCGACATTGGTGTGGTACACCGGACTGGTCTTGCCGTGCAACAATTCCGGGGCCCGGTCGACCGTTGCGCCGAACGCCACACCGATCGCCTGGTGGCCCAGGCACACGCCCAGCAACGGGGTACCCGCGGCGGCGCAGGCCCGGACCAGGGGGATCGACGCGCCGGCCCGCTCCGGGGTGCCCGGACCCGGGCTGAGCAGCACGCCGGCGAAGGTGTCGGCGGCGGCGGTGATTTCCGCCGGTCCGGCCACCCGGGGGTCGTCGTTACGCCAGACTTCGGCCTCGACACCAAGCTGGCCCAGATACTGGACCAGGTTGAAGACGAAGCTGTCGTAGTTGTCGAGGACGAGGACCCGCACGGCTGCCAAGGCTACCGGTCGCCGGCGGCAGTGTAGGCCGGAGACGGCCGGGTGACCCAGCGGACAGCGGGTCGGGTGCTGGGATAATCTCTTACCGGTCCCGCGCTGACGGCCCGTCTGGAAGGTAGCCAATGCCCAAGTCGAAGGTCCGGAAGAAGAACGATTTCGCCTCGAGTGCGGTCAGTCGCACCCCGGTGAAGGTCAAGGCCGGCCCGTCCAGCGTGTGGTTCGTCGTACTGTTCGTCAGCTTGATGCTCTTCGGGCTGATCTGGCTGCTGGTCTTCCAACTCGCCGCATCCGGTCTGGACACCCCCGATCCGCTGGTCTGGATGTCCGACCTGGGGCCGTGGAACTACGCCATCGGTTTCGGGTTCATGATCGCGGGCCTGCTGCTCACCATGCGCTGGCGGTGACGACAATCACACGGCTGTGATTCATCCCCACTGTGGATAGTCCCTGTGGATAACCCTCACCAGTGGGGGCCGCGCCCGGCCGCGATCGGGGTCGTCACCGCGGCGGGGCTGCTGATGGCTGTGGCTTTCCTGGCCTCCGACGATGTGCCGGGACGGTTCCTCAGCGGGGTCGCCGCGATCGGCCTGCTGGTGTTCGCCGCGGGCTCCTGGCGGGCCCGCCCTCGGCTGGCCGTCACCCCGGACGGGCTGGTGTACCGGGGCTGGCTGAGTTCCCGGACCCTGGGCCGGGCCGACATCGCCCTCATCCGCATCACCGAGTTCCGCCGATGGGGCCGCAAAGTGCGGTTGCTCGAGATCGACACCACCGACGACACACTGCTGGTGCTGACCCGGTGGGACCTCGGCGGGGACCCCATCGCGGTGCTCGACGCGCTGACCGCGGCCGGCTACGCGCCGGGCACCTGAGGCATCACGAGATGGTGATCGAGTCGATCACCACATCATCGTCGGGCCGGTCCATGCCGTCGGTCGGGGTGGTGGCGATCGCGTCGACCACCTGCTGCGAATCGGGGTCGACGACCTCTCCGAAGATGGTGTGCCGGCGAGTCAGGTGCGGGGTCGGGCCGACGGTGATGAAGAACTGCGATCCGTTGGTGCCCGGGCCGGCGTTCGCCATTGCCAACAGGTAGGGCCGATCGAACTGCAGTTCGGGGTGGAACTCGTCGGCGAACTTGTACCCCGGGCCGCCCCGGCCGGTACCGGTGGGGTCCCCGCCCTGGATCATGAATCCGCGGATCACCCGGTGGAAGATGGCCCCGTCGTAGAACGGGCCCGACGACGATCCGGACGCGTTCTGGGTGGAGTAGTCCTTGGTGCCCTGGGCCAGGCCGACGAAGTTGGCGACGGTCTTGGGGGCGTGGTTTCCGAACAGGGCGATCTTGATGTCGCCGCGGTTGGTGTGCAGGGTCGCTGTTGCAGTCTGAATCGGGCTTGTGCTCACGGCTTCACAGTGTGCCATTGCCGATATGCGGCCCGTCGAACCGGGCCACCCGTGGAGCCTAGGAGATTCGAACTCCTGACATCTGCCTTGCAAAGGCAGCGCTCTACCAACTGAGCTAAGGCCCCGTCACAATCCCGGTTCGAGGGTATGCCACACCTCTCGGCGGCGCCGGGACGCCAACGCGACGACCACGCCGACCGCCGCCGCCAGCACTGCGGCCTTGGTGAATCTCGCCCGCGTCAACCAGGACATCGTGGGCCTAGGAGGACTCGAACCTCCGACCTCTTCGTTATCAGCGAAGCGCTCTAACCGCCTGAGCTATAGGCCCGCACGCGCGCGTGGAAGATTACCGCACCTACGGCGGCGTGCCCAAACGACCGGTCGGGCAGGCCTAATCGAGATCTGCCAGTGTGACCTCGACACCGCCCACGATATCGGTGCTGAGGTTGTAGATGTAGGCCCCGACGGTGGCCATCGCCGTCAGCAAGACGATGTTCACCAGACCGATCAGCGCTGCGCCGCCGAAAACCGAACCGGCCGAGACCAAATCGCCGCCGGCGCTGCTACCGCTGGTCAGCAGGTCCCCGACGTTGCTGTTCAATTTGCTCCACACACCCATGGCGCCCAGCACCAGATAGAGGAACGCCACGGCGATCATCCAGACGAAGAACAGCGCGACATTGAGCAGCAGCGACACCTTCAGTGCGCTCCACGGGTCGATCCGCCGGATCTGCATGCTGGCGCGCACCGGGCCGCGGGACCGGCCGGCGGTCGCTGCTGGGTCGGCGGCAGCGATAGGGGGCGCGGCGGGCCGCATCGGCACATCGGGGCCGGGGCGACGGTGCTGGGGGGGCCTGGGCACCGGCCCGGACAGATCCGGCAGTTCACTGGGAATCGGCTCGACCAGGCCGACCACGTCGGTGCGCTGACCGGACGGGGTCGTCAACCCGGACAGGTCCGGTGCGGCGGTACCGGTGACGTAGCGGTTTGTCCGCAACTCCGCAGCCGCCGGCGGCGCCGCAACAGTGCGATTGGGGGGGCCGTCGGGTCGGCTCCGTGCGCTGTTCTGCCACGGCGGGATGTCTGTGGTGACATCGCCGTGCGCCGGGCGGTCTCCCGCCCGGGGCTGGCCCGGTTCGTTCGGTGAACTCACCGCAACTCCTTACCTAACGCACCTACCGCGGAACCAACCGCGTCCTGGCCATCACCCGTCAGTCCTCGGAACCGGACCCGCCCTCAGGGTCGTCCTGCTCCTCGGCGTTGCGGGCAATGGCTAACAGTGTGTCGCCCTCACCCAGGTTCATCAAGCGAACGCCCTTGGTCTGGCGCCCGGCTTTGCGAACCTGCCGTGCCGCGGTGCGGATGACACCGCCGCCGGAGGTGATCGCATACAACTCGCTGTCGTCGTCAACCACCACAGCGCCCACAAGACTGCCACGGCGGGTGTCGTACTGGATCGTCAGGATGCCCTTTCCGCCGCGGCCCTGGGCGGAGTACTCCTCGATGGCCGTCCGCTTGGCGTACCCGCCGGAGGTGGCGACCAACAGGTAGGTGCCCTCCCGGACCACGTTCAGGCTCAGCAGACGGTCATCGGTGTTGAATCTCATCCCCTGTACGCCGGAGGTGGCCCGGCCCATCGGCCGCAACGCCTCGTCGGTCGCCGAGAACCGGATCGACTGCCCCTTCGCGCTGACCAGCAACAGGTCGTTGTCGGCCGAGCACAGCACTGCCCCGACCAATTCGTCGCCGTCGCGCAGGTTGATCGCGACGATGCCGCCCGACCGGTTGGAATCGAAATCGCTGAGCTTGGACTTCTTCACCAGGCCGTTGCGGGTGGCCAGCACCAGGTAGGGGGCGTCCTCGTAGCCCTTGATCTGGATGACCTGGGCGATCCGTTCCTCGGGCTGGAAGGCCAACAGATTGGCGACGTGTTGACCGCGCGCGGCGCGCAGGGCCTCGGGCAACTCGTAGGCCTTGGCCCGATACACCCGGCCCTGGGTGGTGAAGAACAGAATCCAGTCGTGGGTGGAGCAGACGAAGAAGTGCCGGACGATGTCGTCCTGCTTGAGCGCCGCGCCCTGCACACCCTTCCCGCCGCGTTTCTGGCTGCGGTAGAGGTCGGTTTTCGTGCGCTTGGCATAGCCGGTTTCGGTGATCGTGACCACGACGTCCTCGCGGGCGATGAGATCCTCGTCGGACACCTCACCCTCCGCGGCGACGATGCGGGCACGCCGGTCATCGCCGTGCTTCTCCACGATCTCGGCCAGTTCGTCGCGGACGATGAGCCGTTGGCGCTCCGGCTTGGCCAGGATGTCCTCGAGGTCGGCGATCTCCTCTTCGATCCGGGCCAGGTCGTCGACGATCTTCTGGCGTTCCAGCGCGGCCAGCCGCCGCAGCTGCATGTCCAGGATGGCCTGGGCTTGGATCTCGTCGATGTCGAGCAGCTCGATCAGGCCGGTGCGGGCGATGTCGACGGTCTCCGAAGCGCGGATCAACGCAATGACCTCATCGAGAGCGTCGAGCGCCTTGACCAGGCCGCGCAGGATGTGGGCCCGCTCGTTGGCCTTGCGCAACCGGTAGGTGGTCCGCCGGACGATGACGTCGAGTTGGTGCTCGACGTAGAGCCGGATCATCTGATCCAGGCGCAGCGTTCGCGGAACCCCGTCGACGATCGACAGCATGTTCGCCCCGAAGCTCGTCTGCAGCTGGGTGTGCTTGTAGAGGTTGTTCAGCACCACCTTGGCCACGGCGTCGCGCTTGATCTCCACCACGATCCGCAGGCCCACCCGGTCGCTGGACTGGTCCTCGATGTTGGAGATGCCGGCCAGCTTGCCCTCGCGGACCTGTTCGGCGATCGAGGTGATGAAGTTGTCGTGGTTGACCTGGTACGGCAGTTCGGTGATGACGATGGCGGTGCGGCCGCGGGAGTCCTCCTCGATCTCCACAACGCCGCGCATCCGGATGGAACCGCGGCCGGTGGTGTACGCGTCGACGATGCCCTGCGTCCCGACGATCAACCCGGCGGTGGGGAAGTCGGGGCCCTTCACCCGTTGCATGCAGGCGGCCAGCGTGGCCTCTTCGTCGGCCTCGTAGTTCTCCAGGCACCAGTTGACCGCTTCGGCCAGTTCGCGCAGGTTGTGCGGCGGGATGTTGGTGGCCATGCCGACCGCGATACCCCCGGAGCCGTTGGCCAACAGGTTCGGGAAGCGGCTGGGCAGGACCGTCGGCTCCTGCACCCGACCGTCGTAGTTGGGGATGAAATCGACTGTCTCCTCGTCGATTTCGCGGAGCATATCCATCGCCAGCGGGGTCAGGCGCGCCTCGGTGTAGCGCATGGCCGCCGGCGGATCATTACCCGGCGAGCCGAAGTTGCCCTGGCCGTCGACCAGCGGGTAGCGCAGTGACCACGGTTGGGCCATCCGGACCAGGGTGTCGTAGATCGAGGCGTCACCGTGCGGGTGGTAGTTGCCCATGGTCTCGGCAACCGACCGCGCCGACTTGGCGTGGCTGCGGTCCGGGCGGAAGCCCGAGTCGTACATGGCGTAGAGCACCCGGCGGTGCACCGGCTTGAGACCGTCGCGCACCTCGGGCAGGGCCCGGCCGACGATGACGCTCATCGCGTAGTCGATGTAGCTGTTCTGCATCTCCTGCTGGATGTCGACCGGTTCGATTCGGTCGCCGGCAGTCCCGTCGGGCGGCAGGGTGGTGTCAGTCATGAATTCCTCTGGTTGGGCAGGTCGCTGGACTAGACGTCGAGGAAACGGACGTCTTTGGCGTTGCGAGTGATGAAGCTCCGGCGCGCTTCGACGTCATCCCCCATCAGGATGGAGAACAGTTCGTCGGCCGCGGCGGCGTCGTCGAGGGTGATCTGGCGCAGCACCCGCACCGCCGGGTCCATCGTGGTCTCCCAGAGCTCCTTGGCGTCCATCTCGCCCAGACCCTTGTAGCGCTGGATACCGTCGTCTTTGTTGATCTTCTTACCGGCTTTCAGCCCGGCCTCGAGCAGGCCGTCTCGTTCCCGGTCGGAGTAGGCGAATTCGGGTTCGGTGCGCTGCCACTTCAGCTTGTACAGCGGCGGTTGGGCCAGGAATACGTGCCCGTTCTCGATCAGCGGCTTCATGAACCGGAATAGCAACGTCAGCAGCAGCGTGGAGATGTGCTGGCCGTCGATGTCGGCGTCAGCCATCAGCACGATCTTGTGGTAGCGCAGTTTGGAAAGGTCGAACTCGTCGTGGATGCCGGTGCCCAGTGCGGTGATGATGGCCTGGACCTCGGTGTTCTTCAGCACCCGGTCGATGCGGGCCTTCTCGACGTTGATGATCTTGCCCCGCAACGGCAGGATCGCCTGGAACATCGAGTCCCGGCCGCTCTTGGCAGAACCGCCGGCCGAGTCGCCCTCCACCACATACAGTTCCGACGCCCTGGGGTCGGTGGAACGGCAGTCTGCCAACTTGCCCGGCAGGCCGCCGATGTCGGTGGCGCTCTTACGGCGCACCAACTCGCGTGCCTTGCGCGCGGCGATGCGGGCCTGGGCCGAGGACACCGCCTTGTTGACGACGATCTTCGCGTCGGCCGGGTTGGCCTCGAACCAGTGGGTCAACTGCTCGTTGCACACCTTCTGGACGAACGACTTGACCTCGGTGTTGCCGAGTTTGGTCTTGGTCTGGCCCTCGAACTGCGGCTGGGCGACCTTGACCGATATCACGGCCGCCAGGCCCTCGCGGATGTCGTCGCCGGTGAGGTTGGCGTCTTTCTCCTTGAGCAGCTTCTTGTCCTTGGCGTACTTGTTGACCACGCTGGTCAGCGCCGCCCGGAAACCCTCCTCGTGGGTGCCGCCCTCGTGGGTGTTGATGGTGTTGGCGAAGGTGTGCACGGACTCGGAGTAGCCGGCGTTCCACTGCATCGCCACCTCGAGTTCGTGGCCCTCGCTGCGGGCGCCGCCGGCGAAGTCCACCACGCTGCTGTGGATCGCCTGTTTGGTGCGGTTGATGTGCTTGACGAAGTCCACCAGGCCGCCCGGGTAGTGAAAGGTCCGGTGGGTGGCCTTCTTCGCGGCGGCCTGCTCGGCGGCCTTCTCCTCCGCCGACTTCGGGGCCTCGGCGGTGTCGCTGACGATCTCGTCGATGACTTCGAACTCGGTGAGCCGGTCGTCGGTGAGGGTGATGGTCAGGCCCTTGTTGAGGAACGCCATCTCTCGCAGTCGGGTGGCGACTGTCTCGAACTCGTAGCGGGTGGTCTCGAAGATATTCCGGTCGGCCCAGAAGCGGATGGTCGTACCCGTCTTCCTGGTCTTCTCGCCCTGCTTGATGCTGCCGGGGATCGAGTTGTCATAGGTCTGGAACCACTCGTAGCCGTCCCGGCAGATATCGGCCTCCAGGCGGGTCGACAGTGCGTTGACCACCGAGACCCCGACGCCGTGCAGACCGCCGGAGACCTGGTAGGCGCCCTCCTCGAACTTGCCGCCGGCGTGCAGGACGGTCATCACCACGTCAACGGTCGGGACGCCCGACTCGTGCATCGCCACCGGGATGCCGCGGCCGTTGTCGCGGACCTCCACCCCGCCGTCCTGCAGAAGGCGCACGTCGACCCGGTCGGCGAATCCGGCCATTGCCTCGTCGACGGCGTTGTCGACCACCTCCCAGATCAGGTGGTGAAGACCGCGCTCTCCGGTCGAGCCGATGTACATGCCGGGCCTCTTGCGGACCGCCTCGAGTCCTTCGAGGATCTTGATGGAGTCCGCACCGTAGGCGTCTTGCGGTGTCTTCTTCGGGGCAGCCACGATCGAACCGGTCTCCTCGGGATCAGCATGCGGGCGGCCGGGCCGGCCGCGCGGACATCTGCTCACAGTCTACCGGGAAAGGGGGACAGGACCGATTCTGCAGCAGCGTTTCTACACAGCTATTTGCGCCGTGCGGCGCATTTCTCCGATCGGGATGCGTCCGCACGGCTCACGCGCCGATCCGTTACGTTCTCGCGGCACTGGGGCCACCGTGACGGAGGGGGAGTCGTCGGCCGGCGCCCGATAGCCGCCGGTGTCATCCATAGGTGTCGCGCGGGCCGCGGCCGGAGATGTGCCGGGGGCCCTTGCGCCACGAGGGTGCGGCGGGCCCGGTGATTTTCAGCGCTGTGACCACACCGTCGCCGACCGCGGCCGCGATCTTCGCCAACAGTTGGGCCTGCACCATCCTTAACTGGGTGGCCCACGCAGTCGATTCGGCGGTGATGCTCAGGACACCGTCGCGCAACGCGGTCGGGGTGGCATGGCCGGCGATATCGTCACCGACCACCGCCGGCCATTGGGCGAAGACCGTTCCCTCTGCGACCTGCGGACCCCAGCCCCGCATCGTGGCCAAGTCGCGGGTCGCCCGGCCGAGCGGTTGCGGGTCGCGCGCGTCAGGACCCGGCCCCGACCACCGACGGCGGCTGCGCGGCGGGGTCGTGCGGCGGGCCGCAGGCGTCCGGCGACCCCGGCCGACCTCCTTGCCCTGATCGCGGGCGGCCGCGCGGGCTTCCTCCAGCGCGCGGCGGACGAGATCCATACCGGAGAGGCGCTCCGGGGAAGTTCTCGGCTCGACGCCACCATCCGGGCCACCACCGTCAGGGACCCGATCGTCAGGAGCCCGATCGTCAGAGCTGCGGTGCTGGCTCACGGCAGCACGACCGCCGACGCGCGCCCGCTCTCGTCCTCGCGCAGCACAACGCCGATGCGGGTGGCGTCCCAGTCCGCAGGGATGTCCTCGTCCACCGCGGCGGTCACCAGCACCTGTTCGGCTGCCGCGGCCACACCCGCCAATGCGCGTCGCCGAGAAGTGTCCAGTTCGGCAAAGACATCGTCGAGGATCAGAACTGGTTCGCTCCCCTCGCCGCGCAGCAGTTCGTAGGACGCTAATCGCAGCGCTAGGGCAAAAGACCACGATTCACCATGGCTGGCAAAGCCTTTCGCCGGCTGGTCACCCAGCCGCAACTCCAGATCGTCCCGGTGCGGTCCGACAAGACAGACCCCGCGCTCCAGCTCCGCAGCACGCCGGTTGGCCAACCCGGCCAGCAGCGCGGCCTCCAGGCATTCGACGTCTTCGGTGTGGTAGCCGATGCTGGCGCGATAGCCGATGGTCGCCGGCCGGGAGGCCGGGGCCAGCACCTGATAGGCCTTCTCGACTTCTGGGCTGAGCTGATTGACCAGACCGATCCGGGCGGCCATCAGTTGGGCACCGTGCTCCGCGAGGTGCCCGTCCCACACCTCGAGGGTCTCCAGGACCCCGGGATCGGAGCGCAGTCGCGACCCCGCCGCGGACTTCAACAGCGCCGTGCGTTGCCGAAGGACCCTGTCGTAGTCGCTGCGGACCGCCGCGATCGTGGGCCGCCGAAGGGTGGCCAATTCGTCCAGATAACGACGCCGCTCACCCGGCTCGCCACGGACCAGCGCAAGGTCCTCGGGTGCGAACAACACTGCCCGAACCGCACCGAGCACCTCCCGGGTGCTGCGCAGCGGTGAGCGGTTCAGCCTGGCCTTGTTGGCCCGCCCCGCGGCGATCTCGATGTCGACCGCGAGTTCGCGTCCATCGTTGACGACGATGGTCGAAATCACCGCACGGTCGGCGCCGGATCTGATCAGGGGTGCATCAGCAGCCACCCGGTGCGAACCCAGGGTGGCGCAATACCACAGCGCCTCAACGAGATTGGTCTTGCCGAAGCCATTGGGGCCGACGAATACCGTCCGCCCTGGTGCCAACTCGAGGTCGACATGAGCCCAGGATCGGAAGTCGCGTAGCGCCAGGTGCCGGACATGCATCAGCTAGCCGGACAACGGAACCCGTTTGACCGCGTGGCCTCCGAATTGGTTGCGCAGAGCCGAGACCGCCTTCATCGTCGGTGACTGCTCCTGGCGCGAGGCGAACCGCGCAAAGAGGGAGGCTGCGATAACCGGCGTGGGCACGCGGTGGTTGATGGCCTCCTCGACAGTCCATCGGCCTTCACCGGAATCTTCGGTGTAGTCGGAGATGGCGGCCAGGGCCGGGTCCTCCTTGAGCGCCTTCGCCAGCAGTTGTTGCAGCCACGACCGAACCACCGTGCCGTTGGTCCACGCCTGAATCACCGCCTGGGTGTCGGTGATCAGAGGTTCGGCATTGAGTAGTTCATAGCCTTCGGCGTAGGCATGCATCAGCCCGTACTCGATACCGTTGTGCACCATCTTGGCGTAGTGACCCGCCCCGACCGGGCCGGCATGGACGAACCCGTCGGCAGCCGGCCCGCTGGGGCGCAGTGCGTCGAAGATCGGCATCAACCGAGCGATGTCGGCATCACTGCCCCCGACCATCAGACCGTAGCCCTCCGTGAGCCCCCAGATGCCGCCCGAGACACCCGCATCGACGAAACCGATCCCACGCTCACCCAGCATCTCGGCATGCGGGCCGTCTTCGGTGTAGCGCGAGTTGCCGCCATCGACTACCAGATCACCGGGACTCAGGACTTCGGCCAACGAGGCGATGGTGTCGTGGGTGATCGGCCCTGAGGGGACCATGACCCACACAACCCGGGGGGCCGGAAGTGCCTCTGCCAGCGCCGCGAGGGTGGGGACATCGGACACCTCCGGGCGGGGGTCGTAGCCCGTCACCTCGTGGCCACCGTTGCGCAGCCGCTCGCGCATGTTGAAGCCCATCTTGCCCAGACCAACCAGACCCAGTTCCATGTGTGCCACTCTCCTTCGGTTCTCAGCCCGGTAGCCGGACCGGCATCAACAGGTAGACATACTCGGTGTCCATCGCCGGGAAGGGACCCGGTCCACTGGGCGGCTCGGCCGGTGCCGGCCGCAGCACCGCCGGCTTGCTGGGCGCGGTGAATCCGAAGACCACCCGATCGGTGTGCAGCGATGTCAGTCAATCGGTCAGGTACGACGGGTTGAAGGCGATGGTCAACGGCTCACCGGCAAAGTCGACCGGGAGATCCTCCTCGGCCGTGCCGAGACCGTCGGCGCCGGCGTGCAAGCGCACGGCATCGGGGGAGAATTCCATGCGCACTTGCGCGCCCCGGTCAGCGACCAAGGCGACCCGTTTGATCGCCTCAGCCAGCTCGGTCACCGACACCGTCGCAACGGCGGTGTGTTCCGGGGGCAGAAGCTGACGGTATTTCGGGAACTCCGAATCCAGCAGCCGGGTGGTGCTGCGGCGGCCTGCGCAATTCATACCCAGCAGGCGCTCCTCGCCGACCGCCACACCGATACCGAGGGACAGGTGGAGTTCACCGCCAGGCGTCAAGGATTTCGCGGCCTCCGCGAGAGTCTTGGCCGGCACCAGAACAGCAGCGTCCAACCCTGGCGAAGCACTCGTCCAACTCAGTTCCCGGACCGCGAGCCGAAACCGGTCGGTCGCGGCCAGCACCACTTTGTCGCCGGAGATTTCGACCCGGATTCCGGTAAGCATTGGCAACGTGTCGTCGCGCCCGGCGGCCACTGCCACCTGCCCGACGGCTTCGGTGAACAGGTCGGCTCCCACCACACCGGTCTCCTCCGGCAGGGCGGGCAAGGTCGGATAGTCCTCGACCTGCATGGCCGGCAGGGAAAATCTCGCACTACCGCAGTTCAGCAACATCCTGGCGCCGTCCACGCTGACGTCGACCGGCATGGCCGGCAGCGCGCGGGTGATATCGGACAACAGTCGGCCGGATACCAAAACCGTTCCGGCCGAAGCGATCTCGGCCGGAACCGTGACTTCAGCAGAAACATCGAAGTTGAAAGCGGCGATCGTCAGGCCTTCATCTGAACCGGTGATCAGGATGCCGGCCAGAACCGGGTTCGTCGGAGAACGGCTCGGCAGGCTGCGGACGACCCAGGCGACGGCCTCGGCGAAGTCTTCCCGGATCAGTCGGAACTTCAGATCGGAGCCAACCGTCGTGGTCGCCACGTGCATCGAGTCCCTTCACTCCAACGCCGGCAGCCCGCCGCTGCAAACGGGCTGTCCGTACACCAACCTAGAACGTCGAGGGGGATCTTGACAGTCATTCGGTGTGGCTCAACCTGGGTCCTGGAGGTCCGGTGCGATCCGGCGGATTGTGACTTCTCCCCAGCGGTGTTCTTCAAAGAGGAACCCTTTGAATGAATCCCAGTATCAGTAGTAGGGCCTGTGCAATGTGTGGATGGATCCGGATATGTGGTGCTGGTGGCCGGTGGAGGGCTGTGGACCAATTGTGGATAACTGGGGATTCACTTCGGATGAGATGTGGAGGCCGGGACGTTGTCCACGGCCTTCCCGGGGCGAGGGCTTTTTATCCCCAGTGTTTTGCACACGGTGTTCACAATGACGGCTGTGACGGGTGATAAGTAGCGGTGCCAAAGTTTTTCAGCCGGCACGGCGGGTCCGGTCAGCGCTTGGAGCGTTGGCGGATGCGGGTGGTCAATTCCTTGACGTGGTCGAACACCTCGTGTTTGTAGGCCATTTCGCCGCGAATCTTGCGCTGGGCGTACATCACGGTGGTGTGGTCGCGACCGAAGGCCTGGCCGATCTTGGGCAGTGAGAGATCGGTCAGCTCGCGGCACAGATACATGGCGATCTGCCGGGACTGGGCCAGAGCGCGGGTCTTGCCGGGCCCGCGGAGTTCCTCGACGGTGGTGTCGAAGTATTCGGCGGTGGCCGCCATGATCATCGCGGCACTGATCTGGACGGTGCCCGCGTCGGCGATCAGGTCTCGGAGCACGATTTCGGCAAGTGCAACGTCGATGGGCGACCTGTTCAGTGAGGCGAAGGCAGTGACCCGGATGAGGGCACCCTCGAGTTCGCGGATGTTGCGTTCGATGCTGCTGGCGATGAGCTCCAAAACGTCATCGGGTACCGCCAGGTCGTCCATCTGTGCTTTCTTTCGCAGGATCGCGATGCGGGTCTCCAGCTCCGGTGGTTGGACGTCGGTGATCAGGCCCCATTCGAATCGGGTTCGCAGGCGGTCTTCCAGAGTGGCCAGCTGTTTGGGCGGGCGATCCGAGGAGATGACAATCTGCTTGTTGGCGTTGTGCAGGGTGTTGAAGGTGTGGAAGAACTCCTCCTGGATGCCCTCTTTACCCTCGATGAACTGGATGTCGTCGACCAGCAAGACGTCGATGTCGCGATAGCTGCGCTTGAACGCGACCCTGCGGTCGTCGCGTAGCGAGTTGATGAAGTCGTTGGTGAATTCCTCCGTGGAGACGTACTTGACCCGCACGCCGGGGAAGAGTCGCTGGGAATAGTTGCCGGCTGCGTGCAGTAGATGGGTCTTACCCAAACCGGACTCACCCCAGATGAAGAGTGGGTTGTAGGCCCGCGCCGGCGCCTCGGCGATCGCCAGGGCTGCGGCATGGGCAAACCGGTTGGAGGCACCGATGATAAAGGTGTCAAAGGTGTAGCGGCGGTTCAGGCTCGTACCGCCAAGTGTCTCGGTCTGGCCGGCACGGGGTCGTTCGATGAAGTAGTTAGGCCAGTTGTCAACGGTGGGC
>VERS01000420.1 GCA_018882545.1 Mycobacterium sp. | reverse complement strand
ACCGCACCGAACTGGTCAGCAGTGCTGTCGACGCCGGCTACACCGGCGACGTCAGCGAACTGAAGGGTCTTTTCGTGCTCGCGGGCCACTCCGCCGGCGGCGGGTTCTCCTCGGCGGTCGGTGCGGACTACCTCGAGCGCGGCTCGGCCGCCCAGGACGCCAACATGCTCGGCGTCCTGATGTACGACGGGGTGTCCAACGGGTCCTTCGACGGCAGCTTCACCGAGGAGGTCAAGACGCTGACCGCGGCGAACAAGCCCATCTACCAGATCGCCGCACCCGCTCAGGCCTGGAATGTCTTCGGCGCCACCACAAATCAGCTGCTCGCCGCCCGGCCCGGGAAGTTCGACGGCGCGGTACTGGTCAACGGTTCGCACGTCGACTCGATGCTGGGCGTCAACCCGGTGTTCGACGCCGTCCTGCAGCTCGTGGCCGGCCGGGTGCCGGCCGGCAACACCGCCGCGACCTACACCCTGAGCACCGGCTGGATCAACGACTTCTACGCCGGGGCCACCCCGCAGGCACCCAAGTACGGCTTCTACCCGGCGGCCAACCAGCAGATCATCCTGGGCCAGGCCGCGGGCGTCGGGCTGCCTTCCCCGGTTCTCAATCAGACCAGCACTATCGGCGGTCTGCTGGAATCGGTGGGCGACTTCTTCTTCAAACTGCTGGGGATCCCCCCGACGCCGAAGGTCAACACCGGCAGCAACGGGGTGAGCAGCCTCATCACCCCGCCGGACACCAACGGGGTGACCGGGGTGCGGACCGGTTCGGCGACGCTGACCATCCCCTCCGGCAACGGGTACAACGCACCGGCCGACTGGTACTTCCCGACCCAGGCCGACGGCTCGGTGCAGGCCAACGGCGTCATCTGGCTGCAGCACGGCTTCCTCGGCTTCAAGGAGTGGTATTCCGACCTGGCCACCCGGCTGGCCCAGGAGACCAACAGCATCGTCGTCGCGCCGTCGATCTTCTGGTTCGACGACGCCTACACCGGCCAGGCCGCAGCCCAGATGTTCGTCGGGGCCCGGCCCGAGCTGAACATCAGCGCGACCAAGGCCGGATTCCAGGGCGCCCTGCCGCAGCCGTTCATCCTGACCGGGCACTCCGCCGGCGGCCGGTTCGCGACCACGGCCGGGGCCTACACCGTCGACAACGGCGCGGCCGAGGACCTGCTCGGGGTCGTGATGTTCGACGGCGTCGACGGCAGCGAGCAGTTCGCGGCGTCGCTGGCCAAGCTGGACAGCCTGGGCATCCCGGACTACCAGATCGCCGCGCCGGCCCAACAGTGGAACGCCTGGGGGCTGACCACCGAACAGCTGTCGGCGCTCAAGCCGGGCCAGTTCGTCGGGATCCAGATCGACAACGGATCGCACACCGACTCCATCGGCGGCGACTCGTTCTTCGGCCGGCTGGGCACGCTGGGCAGCGACCTGTTCGTCAAACCGTCGCCCCCCGGCGGCAAGAACGCGGTCGGCACCTTCGCCACCGGATGGATCAACGACCTCTACGGCGGCTACAGCCCGGCCAACCCGGTCTTCGGCATCTACGGCAACCCCAACGACGGCACCTACGTCGCCAACCAGCCGATCGTGATGGGCCGGGCCGGGGCCACCGCCCTGCCGGCCCCGCCGCCGGTGGACGTCACGATCTACGCCAACAGCAAGCCGTGGTACGAGCAGGGCAGTGTCAAGCTGCCGTTCGCCTGGGGCCTGGTCAACACCAAGGCGGTCTACACGCTCAACCCGGACGGCACCGTCAAGGTGGAGAACTCCGGCAACTACTTCGGCCCCAACGGTCCGCAGTCCACCATCACCGGCAAGGCGGTACCGGTCAACGCTCCCACCAACACCCGGCTCACCGTGGGCTTCGGCTTCGGCACGCCCAGTTCCGACGAACCCGGCAACTATTGGATCCTGGACTACGCCCCGGACTACAGCTGGGTCATCGTCAGTGACCCGCGGGGTTTCAGCGGCTACATCCTGACGCGCGACCAGTTCATCCCGGAGGCCGAGTACAACGCACTGGTAGCCCGCGCCAAGCAACTCGGTGTGAGCGGCCGGATCACCCCCACCCGGCAGTTCCCGCCGTCGGCGCCGGCGGCCGTGCCGGGCCCGGCGGCCGTGCCGGCAACGGTCACCGTCTGAGGGGTGTGCGGGCCGGGAGCGAAGAAATTTCGGCCCAAAACACCGGAAACGCTTGACGGAGGGGCACCGACGGGCCACGCTTGAGACCAGCATGCGTGCCCGGGTAGCAACTTCGCCAGCCAGCGTCAGCTCGCCCCGGCATCGGCTGGTTGAGTGCGGCGCCGTTCTGCGGTAAGGTAGGACGTTGCGCTGGCTGCCCCCTGCCCACCCCTTACTCGCAGTCTGTTCTGCGGTCATGAACTGAGCTGTTGTCCCAGCTCAGGAAGCCGTGAACAGGCCGTGCGCGTCGCCGGTCTGGTCAGTTGGATGTCAGCGCGGACGCAGATAGCAGATAAGCGGTGCCGGGGCCGGTATGAATCGGTGTCCCCGAAGTCCGCATTAGGTGCTGGAAGGATGCATCTTGGCAGTCTCTAGCCGCAGCCAGTCGACGACCAACTCTTCGAACTCCGTCCCGGGTGCCCCGAAACGGATTTCGTTCGCCAAACTGCGGGAACCGTTGGAGGTTCCCGGGCTGCTCGATGTCCAGACCGACTCGTTCAAATGGCTGATCGGCGCCGATGAGTGGCGCGCCAAGGCCGCTAAGGATCCCGTGGCCGGCGCCGCCCCCCAGGGCGGTCTGGAAGAAGTGCTCGCCGAGCTCTCGCCGATCGAGGACTTCTCCCAGTCGATGTCGCTGAGCTTCTCCGACCCGCGCTTCGACGAGGTCAAGGCGCCGGTCGACGAATGCAAAGACAAGGACATGACCTACGCGGCCCCGCTGTTCGTCACGGCGGAGTTCATCAACAACAACACCGGTGAGATCAAGAGCCAGACGGTGTTCATGGGCGACTTCCCGATGATGACCGAGAAGGGCACCTTCATCATCAACGGCACCGAGCGGGTCGTCGTCAGCCAGTTGGTTCGCTCGCCCGGTGTGTACTTCGACGAGAGCATTGACAAGGCCACCGAGAAGACGTTGCACAGCGTCAAGGTCATCCCCGGCCGCGGTGCCTGGCTGGAGTTCGACGTCGACAAGCGCGACACCGTCGGCGTCCGCATCGACCGCAAACGCCGCCAGCCGGTCACCGTGCTGCTCAAGGCGCTGGGCTGGACCAACGAGCAGATCCGGGAGCGGTTCGGCTTCTCCGAGATCATGATGGCCACCCTGGAGAAGGACCCGACC
>VERS01000419.1 GCA_018882545.1 Mycobacterium sp. | reverse complement strand
GCCGGCGCTGCGGACCAAGACGCGCTCGCAGCCGGGGCCGACGACGGCGGGGCGGCCCCCGGGTCGCCGCGTGGTCCCCGCGCCGGCAAAGCCCATCGACCCGGTCGCAGTACCCGCTGAGGCAGCCGATCCGGTGGTGCCCCGCCCGCTCGGCGGGAGGGGCACCACCCGGCCCTCGATTTTCCCCTCAGCTTATTCTCAGCTAGTATTGACCTTTCCCAGTTGCACGGTCTCTTGAGGCCTGATGACAAGGTGGTGTTCACGTGCCCGGGGCGTTCGGTTCGATCCTCACTGCAGGGGTGGCGTTGACGGCCGCTGCGGTGGTGGTGGCCAACCCCGTCGTCGTCCCCCGCGACGATGTGCAGATACCGGTGTCCGAGCTGCCGACCGTGCTGACCGGCGACGGTCACCCCGGCGGGGCTGTCGACATGCTTGATGAGGACTTCATTCGGGCTGTCGGACCGGCTCCCACCCCGGCGTCGAACCCGCTCGCCGTCCTGACCGACTTGGTCCGGGTACTCGTTGCCGACGCCACCTACCTGGGCAGGAATGCGATTCTGCATGCCTTCGCGACAGGGGCGAGGGTCATCGCCGATCCGGCTTTGACCTCAACGTCTTACCCTTACGTCGCTCCTGAGACCGGCCCTGGTGTCGCTCCGTATGCTCCCGAGGCGCCGTTCGATCCGGCGGCGCTGCAGTGGCCGGCGCCCGTCGACCTGGGACCGGTGGTGAGCCAGGCCCTCTCGGCGATCCTCACCGACGGCGGCGACGTCGGCGACGCCCATGCGGTGGCGGCCGCGTTCGCTGCCGGCGTCGCGCTGTCCGGCGCGAATCTGCCCGGTCTGGGTGACGTCGTCGAGTCGGTTTTGAACGACGTCGGCCAGATCGTCGACGACACCGCCTCGGTGGACGCCTCGCTGCCCTATCCGGGCAGGTTGATCGGCGACGGGATCCGCACCGTGATCGCACACATGCCTGCGATCAGGCCGGTTTTGCCCCGGCTGGAGGCGCCTGCGGCGATCGAACCGGAGTCCGAACCGGTCTCCGAGGAGCCGGGCTCGCCGCCGGCCACCGGGGAGGCAAACCCGACGTCGTCTCTCGCCGATCGCCGCACCCGGGCGCCGGAGGGTCGGCTAGCCCTAGGCCCCGGCCTCGTTAAGGCAGCCGTCGACACCGAGGCCACCACCGCCACCGGACCCACCCTCGGCAGCGGCGGGCTGGGCGGCAAATGGGGCGGCGGACTGAGCGGCAAATGGGGCGGCGGACTAAGCGGCAAATGGGGCGGCGGATCGGGCGGCGGATCGACAACCGGATCGACGACCGGGTCGACCCATGCGGTGAGCCCGAGTGGTCTCGCTGACGCGCTGGGCCGACGCGCGCCGGGTGACTCCGGTGATGCGGACGGCCGCTCTGGAATCGCCCGAGCCGACCGCACCGCCCGGTAGCGGGCCGGGCTGGCAGAATCCGCTCAATGCGGATGTCGGCCAAAGCGGAGTACGCCGTCCGTGCCATGACCCACCTGGCATCGGTTGCGCCCGGCGTGCTGGTCAAGACCGACGACCTAGCCAAGGCCCAGGGGATCCCCGGGCAGTTCCTGGTAGATATCCTCTCCGATCTTCGGGCCGACCGACTGGTCCGCAGTCACCGGGGCCGGGAGGGTGGCTATACGTTGGCCCGGCCACCGGACCAGATCAGCATCGCCGATGTGCTGCGCTGCATCGACGGACCGCTGGCCAGTGTGCGCGATATCGGACTGTGCGACCTGCCCTACTCGGGTCCCACCGTGGCGCTGACCGACGTGTGGCGGGCATTGCGGGCCAGCATGCGTTCGGTGCTTGAGGAGACCACCCTGGCCGATGTCGCCGGCGGTGCCCTTCCGCCGCACGTCGGCCGGATGGCGAGCGACTATCTCAGTCAGGAAGGCAGCCGCGGACGCCGCAGCGGTACCGGGTGATGGGGGAGGAGCTGAGCGCAGGCTCTGAGAAACTCGGCGCTGTCGGGCCGAACTGGTTTGCGTCGGTGATGGGCACCGGCATCGTGGCCAATGCCGGTGCGACCCTGCCCGTGCACATCCCGGGTCTGCACACTTTCGCGCAGGTGGTGTGGGTCATCGCCGCGGTGATGCTGGTCGCTCTCGTCGTCATCGTGGGCGGGCACTGGGTTCGTCACCCCAGGACGGCCCGTCGCCACGCGCATAACCCGCAGATGGCCCACTTCTACGGCGCCGCTCCGATGGCGTTGCTGACCGTCGGAATCGGCGCGATTCTGGTGGGCGGCACACTGATCGGTCAGAGTGCCGCTGTCCACCTCAGCTGGGTGCTGTGGGTGGCCGGAACCCTCGGCGGCTTGTTCACCGCGATGACGATCCCGTTCCTGATGTTCACCCTGCACGATGTGGAACCCGACGCGGCATTTGGCGGTTGGTTGATGCCGGTCGTACCGCCGATGGTCGCGGCCACCGGCGGGGCCCTGCTGATTGCCCACACCCCAGCCGGCGCCGCCCGGCAGACCCTGCTCTACGGCTGTTGGGCGATGTTCGGTATGTCACTGTTAGCCGCCCTGATCATCATCTCGATGATCTGGAGTCGGCTGGCGTTGTACGGCACCTCCGGCACGGCCCGGGTGCCGACGTTGTGGATCGTGCTCGGCCCGTTGGGCCAGTCGGTCACCGCGGCCGGCGTGCTCGGCCTCAACGCCAGCCCGGCCGTGGACCCATCGACCGCCCAGGCGATGGACACCTTCGCGGTCCTCTACGGCGTACCGGTCTGGGGTTTCGCCGTGTTGTGGATTGCGCTGGCCACCGGTCTGACCGTTCGCACGCTCCGCCGCGGGATGCCGTTCGCCTTGACCTGGTGGAGCCTGACCTTTCCGGTCGGAACCTTCGTCACCGGCACCACCCAGTTGGCCGTGCACACCGGCCTGCCGGTGTTCAAGGTCATCGCGGTGACCGCCTACGCGGCCCTGATCGGCACCTGGCTGCTGGTGGCGGTGCGGACGGCCCGGGGCGGGCTGAGCGGTCAGCTGTTCAGGCCCCCGCCGACGGCCCCGGTTCGGGCCCGCAAGGGCTAGCTGCGGGTGTGCCAGAATCGCCCATGCAGATAGGCATGACCATGCCGGTGATGGAGCCCGACCTCGACGCCGATCGGCTCCGGCGGTGGGCGACGCTGATCGACGGTGGGCCGTTCTCGTCGTTGTGTTGGGGGGAGCGCATCGCCTTCGACAATCCCGAAGCCCTGACTCTGCTGGGCGCGCTGGCGGCCTGGACCGACCGGGTTCCCCTGATTACCACGGTGCTTGTTCCGCAACTGCAC
>VERS01000418.1 GCA_018882545.1 Mycobacterium sp. | reverse complement strand
AACGGCGGCAACGGCGGCAACGGCGCACCCGGGGCCAAGGGTGGCAACGGCGGCGCCGCCACCTCCAGCGGCGCCAACTCCATCACCAAGGCCGGCAACGGCGGGGATGGCGGGGTCACCGGCGGCGCCGGCGGAACCGGCGGCCAGGCGACCGCCACCGGCGCCGGGTCGACCGCCATCAACGGCACCAACGGCACGTCCAACTAGCACGAACCCACACAGGGCGGCGGCCCGGCCGACCGAAATCGGCCGGGCCGCTCCGTACGAGAGGAGCTTCGGTGACCAGCATGGGCGGGCGCACACCGGATCGGGACATCGCGCAACGCCGGACTCCGGCCGGTGATCGAGTCGGCCGGATTCCCGGGCGCACCGACCGGCGGACAGGCATACGCGCCGAGCCCCGCCGTCGTTCCGACCTCACTCGCCAGGAGATCATCGACGCCGCGGTCGACCTGTTCACCGCGCGGGGGTACGGCGAGACGCGACTTCAGGACATCGTCAAGGGCGCCCATGTGACCACCGGGGCCTTCTACTACCACTTCGACTCCAAGGCGGCGCTGGCCTCCGCGATCATGGCCCAGGGCTGGCCCAAAGCGCTGATCACCATCGATGGCTGCCTCAGCCAGTCCAGCAGCCCTGGGCTGGAGCGGGTGATCCTGATGACCTTCGCGCTCAGTTCGCTGATGAAGCAGGACCGTTCGGTGTGGATCGCCAACCACCTCAACCAAGCGTTCGGACAACTCAACGACGAGGGCCGCCGCAGCTTCCAGAACCGGGCTCAGCAGTTCATCGCCAAAGTCGCTGCGGCCCTGAGCGCGGAGGATCTGCGGCCCGAGGTGACCGCTCAGGAGGTGGGCAGCCAGGTCTGGATCACGGTGCACGGTTGCCATCTGCTCTCCGATGCCCTCGACGACGATGTCATCCAGCGGCTGGCCCGCAGCTGGCAGACCCTGCTGCCCGGCATCGTCCCCGCGCAGTCACTCGCCTACTTCGAACGGTTCGTCGACCGGACCGCCGGGGCCGTTGCCGCCGGACTCCCCGCGGCCCCCCGCCCGAACTGAGCACCGCGCTACCCGTCCCGCGGACCGATCGCGATGCCGCTCGGCCGCGACCGCGAAGCCGTTAGACTGCCGAACCATGTCCGAGAGCCAGGCGCAGCTCATCGCGCTGGCCGCCGACCTGCAACGGGTCCTCGCCAAGCTGATCACCGTCATACGGCGCGGCGATCCCAACCGGGCGTCCCAGCCGGACCTGACCATGGCGCAGATCTCGATCCTGTTGACGCTGTTGGACAGTGGTCCGATCCGGATGACCGAACTCGCTACTCGGGAACGGGTGCGCACCCCAACGACGACCGTGGCGATCCGCCGCCTGGAGAACCTCGGGCTGGTCAATCGGTCCCGGGATCCGTCCGATATGCGCGCGGTGCTGGTCGAGGTGACCCCGCAGGGGCAGGTGCAGTATCAGGAGGCGCTGCAGGCTCGTCGCACCCACCTGGCCGAACTGCTGAGCCGGCTGTCCGACGCCGAGCGCGCGGACCTGGTTCGCGCGCTCAAACCTCTTGAGCGGCTTACCGAATCCGAGGACTGATCCGACTAGCTAGCTAGTCCAGCCAGTCGAGTACCGCCGCGGCGGTCCACGATTGCTGCATGCTGCCCAGCGGTTCGCCGGTGAAAGGCTCGTAGTACTCGCCGAAGGCGCCGTCGCTTACCTGCCGCAGGCCCTCCCGCCGCAGGCTCAGGGAGCGCTCCGACCACCCGCGACGAGCGAAGGCCCAGGAGAACAGCCAGTTCAGCACCGGCCACACCGGACCGCGCCAGTACTCCCGGGGCCGGAACTCCCGCGACACCGGTGAGGTAGACGGGACCAAGGCGTAACGCAGGTCCGGATGACCGCAGAAGCGTGTTCCCTCAAAGAGTTTCAGCAAAGCGCGCTCCTGCTGGTGGGCCAGTCCGCCACACAGTAGGGGAGCGAACTGAGCTACGGTCTCGGTACTGATCCACGTCCGAGCCCGCAGGTCGTAATCCCTTGCCGCGCCGTTGCGTTGGTCGGCAGTGGACACCACCCCCGCACGGAACCTCTGTGCCCAGCCATAGAGTTCGCGGACGTCGGCGTTGGGCCGGTTGCAGTCCTCGCCGATCGTCGCCAGCACCTCGCAGGCAACGGCGAAGACCGCCGAGACGAAGACATCCTCCACCGCGAAGCTCATCGCGGTGAGCAGGCGGCCGTCGTCGTAACCCACCGACTTCATCTCCTCAACCAGCCACAGGTACCGGTCGTACTCACCATCGGTCGGCCGCTGGCTGGGGTCGCCGATGATGTGCGTGTCGGCGCGTGTGTAGCGGGACATCGGACCGGCAATCACGTTGGCGTAGACCGCATCCCAGCGCGGCGAGTTGTCCATCCCGGACTCCCAGCCGTGGTAGATGGTGATCCGGCCGTGCTGGCTGGGGTCGCGCGCCTCGGCAAGCCAGCGGTGCCAGCGCACCAGATCGTCCCAGCGCCGGTCCAGGAACTCCTCGGCCACCGCCCGCGTCGACCGGCCGCGACTGCGGGCCCGGTCCAGGATGCGTTGCACCGCGATGGCGTGCACCGGCGGCTGGGTGATCCCCGAGGTCTGGACACCGGCCGGGGCCGCCGCCGCCAGTTGGCGGCATGCCCAGCGGTCGGGCCCCGGGAAGTAGCCGTCGACGCCCTCGGCGAAGACGATGTGCGGGATCATCCCGTTGGCCCACTGCGCCGAGAGCAGGGTGTCCAGTTCGACGACCGCGCGCTCCACGCTCAGTGAGGCCAGGCCGACTGAGACGAACGCGGCGTCCCAGCTCCACATGTGCGGGTACAGCCTGGGTGCTGCGGACGTCATCGCGCCCAGGTCGTTGCCGCGCAGCAGATACGCCGCGCGTGCGGCGAGCTGGGTGGGCGCGAAACCGGCGTCGTAGGCCACGCGTTCATTGTGCGGTGCGGGCGGCCCGGGCGCGCGGATTAGTAGGGTGGCCCAATGCCGACAGCAGTGATCACCGGTGCCAGTACCGGCATCGGCGCCGCCATCGCCGAAGCACTGGCGCCGACCCACACCCTGCTGCTGGCCGGACGGCCCTCGGCACGGCTCGACGCGGTCGCCGAACGCCTCGGCGCCAGTACCTGGCCGATGGATCTCACCGACACCGACGGCCTCGACGAGACCGCCGAGATGTTCGACGAGATCGACGTGCTGGTGCACAACGCCGGGGTGGCCTACCCGGGCCGGGTGGCCGAATCGGTTCCCGAACAGTGGCGGACCACGTTCGAGATCAATGTGACCGGTGCGGTGG
>VERS01000417.1 GCA_018882545.1 Mycobacterium sp. | reverse complement strand
GTCGGTGACCAGCCCCCGCTTCATGCGGTCCCGCCCTGCGCGGCTTGCCGTACCGCCTCGACGTAGCCGCCGTAGGCGGTGCAGCGGCAAAGGTTTCCGCACAGCCCCTCCCGGATCTCCTGTGCGCTGGCGCCGGGTTGCTCCTCGATGAGGGCGGCCGCGGACATCACCATGCCGGGCACGCAGTAGCCGCACTGCAGGTCCGCACACGTCACGATGGCCTCCTGCAACGGGGTGAGACCGCCGTCGGCCGGGGAGTAGCCCTCGATGGTGGTGATCCAATGACCTTCGGCCAGAGCAGCCAGCTCCAGGCAGGCGTTGACCGGGCGGTCGTCGACGTGGACGGTGCAGGCCCCGCACTGACCGGTCCCGCAGGCGTATTTGGTGCCGGTCAGGCCCAGGCGGTTGCGCAGCACCTCCAGCAGGGTCTCGAAATACCAGGCGTCGTCGATACGGCGCTCCTCGCCGTTGACGGTCAGGGTGTAGGACAGCCGTTCGGTGTCACTCACGCCGGCTCCTCCTCGAAGATATGCCGCAGCGCCCGGCGGGCCATCACCGCGACCGCGTGCCGCCGGTAGGCGGCGCTGGCCGCCAGGTCGGACACCGGATCGGAGGCCGCCGCGGCTGCCGCGCCGAAGGCGATGGCGACGTCATCGGAGACCGCGCGCCGGAGCCAGTCAATGCCCTCGGCCGCGACGACCTCGGCGGCGGGCGCACGCACCGCGGTGGGGGCCACGCCGCCCAGTGCCACCCGGACCGATTGGCCGGGCTCGTCGACGACCACGGTGACCGAGGCCGTCGCGTAGCAGACGGCATTGCGGGGCCCGACCCGGTAGAACCGTTGCGGCCCGGTGGTCAGGGTGAAGCGGACCGCTGTGAGGATCTCCTCGCCGGCCATTCGCGTCCCGGCCGGTGCGAGAACGTCGGCCAGGGCCACGCTGCGCCGGCCGTCCCCGCCGGCCACCTCCACGACCGCGTCATAGGCCAGCAGGACCGGGATCAGCGTGCGCTGCGGCCCGCCGCCGCAGATGTTCCCGCCGACCGTCGCACGGTTGCGGATCTGCCGGGAACCCAGCGACCGGGTGGCCTGGCCGAGTGCGGTGGTGGCCGGCGCGAGGTCGCGGTTGTCCCGAACCTCGGCGATGGTGCTCATCGCACCCAGCCGCCACCGCCCGTCCCGGTGGTGCAGTCCGCGAAGTTCATCCAGCCCGCGCAGACTGACCAGGCCCGTCGCCGGGGCGCCCCGGTTCAGATCGGCGACGATGTGGGTACCGCCGGCGATGAACTGTGCCTGCGGGTGCGCACGCCGGGCTGCCACGGCCTCGTCAAGGTCCGAGGGGATCAACAGCGCTCCGGTCATTTCCCGCTCAACCCGCCGACGATTACTTGACCAGCCGCTGGAAGGCTTGGGCGGTTTCCAGCGCGACGGCATCGTCGTCGAGTCCGTTGACGCAGCCGGCGGCCCCGACCGCCCCCACGACGTCGGTGCCGACCTTGAGTGGCACACCGCCCATCAGGAACAGCGCCTTGGGGATGAAGGGAAGCTGGCCATCGTCCTGGTCACCCTGCTGGATCGTCTTGAGCGCCTCGCGGGTGGAGGTCCGCAGGTTCAACGCCGTCCACGCCTTCTGGGTCGCCCCCTCGACGAACTGCTCGGTGGCGCGGTCGGCGCGCAGCAGCACCAGCAGGATGCCCGCCTGATCCACCACCGACACCGCCACATCGCAGCTGCGGTCGCGGCCGGCCTGCATCCCGATCCGGGCAATTTCCAGCGCCGCCTGCGCACTGATCGAGTTGTTCGTCACCAGTGCGGAGCCGGCCCCTGCGGGCGGAGTCGTCGCGCCGGGGGTCGGCGTGCTCACCGGCTCCTCGCCCCGCGCGCCGCACCCGGCGGCCAGCACCCCCGCGATGATGACGCCCGCGATCAGCGACCCGCGCGGTTTTCGCATCCCGGAGATGGTATCCCCCTAGCCGGCCGGGCAGCCGGAGACGTCTTCCAGCCTGCCGGGGCCGGTTCCCTTGGTCGGATCGGTCTTCCAGGGCCACTCATTGGAGTGGAACGGAGCCAGGGTGGGCAGCACGGCTTCGCGACCGCGCTTGGCCATCTCGCGTTCGATCGCGGCGCGGGCTCCACCGCCGAGCAACTCGACGTCCATCAGGAAGTAATCCCGGAAGAACATCATGCCCAGGGACCGGTCGGCGACGATGCGCCCCAGCACGTCGAGCATCTTCTCCGGCGTGGACTCGAACTCCGGGGTCTCGATGAGCAGCAACCGGTCACCGATCGCGTCGGTGCCCATGAACTGGACCAGCACGCTGAACAGGATGTTGTTCTGGCGCGTGACGTAGAGCGTGTTGCTCACCGCGTAGGTGCGATCCCAGCTTTCGCCGAGATCGCGCTGCCAGCCGTCCACCACGTCCATCCAGTGGCCGACCTGGGCGCCCGAGGCGATGCCGATCGCCTTGTAGGAGTGCGGCACGGTGCTGCGAACGAAGGCCTCGACCTGCTCGTAGCTGTAGCCGCCGTCGGCCAGGCTCTGATCCATGAAGGCCAGGTTGCACTCCAGGATTGCGCGTAGCACCGAGCGGTCCTCCTCGGAGATGTCCAGCGCGCCAAGGGAGTCCAGTGCGGTGCGGTTCTGGGTCCGGTAGCTCTCCAGCGGGCCGCGCCACAGCTGGTTGGCGGAGGAGTCACTCAGGTACGGCGCGACGATCTGGTAGACCGCCATACTGCTGTGGCCCGCCGACTTGGCAAGCTCGTACACCACCGGAACCGGCGGCGCGACTTCGGGTTCCCGGCCCGGGCGGTAGAGGATCATCTGCCCGCCCTGGCCGGTGAACATCGCCAGGACGATGGGCACCTGGTTGCGCATGTTGGCCTTGAACTTGACCAGCGACGTGTCGTAGAAGGACATCATCGACGTGTTCAGCGCGAGGACCGCCTGTTCGGCGACGGCGTTCCCGCTCGACGGCGGCTCGTCGCCGATCACCGGGCGCATGAAGTCGGGTATCGAGGTGCTCATGTCGTCTTCTTTCGTTCGTGCTTCACTGTTGGCCTCGCCTCTGGCTCACGTAGTTCTCATACAGCCGTTCGAAGATTAGCGGGGGCACCAGTGGCAGGTCGCGGAATCGCACACCGGTCGCGTCGGCCACGGCATTGGCGATCGCCGGAGCGACCGGATCGATCGGCGACTCGGCGCAGCCCTTGGCGCCGAACGGGCCGACGGTGTCCTCCGCAGCAGCGAAGAACACCTGGATCGGCGGGACGTCGGCGAAGTTGGGGATGCGGTACATGCGGATGCCGGGATTGCGGAC
>VERS01000416.1 GCA_018882545.1 Mycobacterium sp. | reverse complement strand
ACCTGCAGCACCGTCCACTCCACAACCCGGCTCGGCCGGACCTCGCGGTAGGCCACCGCGGGCCGGTCACCGGCCGTCGCGCCGGCGGTGAAGTCGACGAACACCCCGGCCGGCTGGTCGGCGATGACCCGCCGCAGCACCGCGGCAGTCTGAGCCGGGGTGGACCCGGGTGCGTGGGACTGGGTGATGTGCACGGCCAGATCGGGATCCGTCGGCGAGTTGGCCTGCAGCCGCGGCGAACCCGGCCCGCTGGTGACCCGGGTGACGGTCCAGGCCCGAGGGATCGGCACCGCGAGGCGACCTTCGACCACAGTCTCCGCGGGACTTGCTGCGGGGCTTGCCAACCCCGGGGCACGTTCACGGGTGCCCGTTGCCACTGCGACGGCACCGACCAGCGCGGCACCGGCGGCCAGGGTGACGAACACCGCGGTCGGCAGTCGGTGCCGCCGCCGCAGGCCCCGCCCGGCCGTTGCGCAGTCGCCCGTCACAGCGGTTGCCGCGCCGTCCGGGTCGGAGGGGTCCCAGTCGCTGCGGCGGAGCGCGGTCACCTCATCGGCCAGGGCGTTGGCGGATGCGACCACCCGGCGGATCCGGTGACCCGGCCAGTCGTCGGGGTGCACGATCGTGACCGGCCCGCCCTGTCGGCCGACCACGTCCGCCATCACCGCCCGCCACAGGTCGGCGACCGCCACCGGTCGGTCGCCGTAGAGTCCGACCGGATCGTCGATCCAGTCCAGGGCCGCCGCGACCAGCCGGGGCTCCACCGGTGAGCGCGCCGGCGCGGCACCGGACAACACCCGCACACCGGCTGGCCCGACCTCAAGCACGGTCACACGCATGAGGGTAGGCGCCGGTGGCCGCTCTGCGCCCCGGCGATCCACAGGCCGGGGCGGATCTAGTGATTACCCGATCGGCGCTGCCGATACGCCGCAACGTGCTGGCGGTTGCCGCAGTTGCCGGTATCGCAGAACAGCCGAGAACGATTGCGTGACAGGTCAATCAGAACAGCCGGACAGTCCGGTGCCACGCATTTCTTCAGCCGGCGCAACTCACCGGCCCGGATCAGATCGGCCAGCGCCATCGCCATCTCCGCGCCCATCCGTTGGGCCAGTGGGTCATCGGCCGAGGCCAGGTGAAGATGCCACTCGGGCATCTCGGCGTGCCGAGTCAGCATGGGCGCTGCGCGGGTGTCGGCGAGGAGTTCGTTGACCTGCTCCACGGTGCGCACCTCGTCGTCGGCACCCGCCCAGATCCGGCCCAGTCGGCACCGCAGCCGGTGCACGGCGGCCAGCTCCAGCCCGTCCCGGTCGCGGCGGCCCGTCCAGCCGTAGTCACGCAGGTAGGCGTCGAGGGCCGCGTGGTCGGTGAGTTGGTCACCGGCGATCCGGTCACTGTTGACCAGGGCGCAGGCCGCTCGCAAGGTCAGCTCGGTGTCATGAGTGAAGAGCGTTTGACTCATGATCACCTCCAGGTCTAGTGTCAGGACCGTAGTGAATATTACTCGTGACCTGAAAGGTTGTCTTCGGTGAACACCTCATCAAGCAGTGCCGACCGGTTCCGGTTGGGTCTGCTGTTCGCCGTCGGCTCCGCGCTGAGTTTCGGGGTGTCCGGGCCGCTGGCCAAACCGTTGATGACGGCCGGGTGGTCGCCGGCGGCGGCGGTGCTCGCCCGGCTGGCCATCGGGGCGGCGGCGCTGGCGATCGTGGCGACCATCATCAAACCGGACTGGCTGCGACAAGCCCGGACCCATGCCCGCATCGTGGTGGCCTACGGGCTGGCTCCGGTGGCAGGGGCGCAGCTGTGCTACTTCAACGCCGTCGCGCACCTGTCGGTCGGGGTGGCCCTGCTGCTGGAATACACCGCCCCGGTGCTGGTGGTCGCCTGGGTCTGGGCGACCACCGGGCGGCGCCCGGGCGGTGTCACGCTGGCCGGGGTGGCACTGGCTGTGGCGGGTGTCGCTTTGGTCCTCGACGTGGCCAGCGGCGCGCGGATCGACGCCGTCGGTGTCGCCTGGGGGTTGGCGGCGGCGGTGTGTCTGGCCTGTTATTTCGTGATGTCCGGTCGAGTGAGCGCCGATGAATCCGGCCTGCACCCGATCACCCTGGCCGCGGGCAGCCTCCTGGTGGCCACGGTGGCCGTCGCCGGGCTGGGTATCACCGGTGCGCTGCCGATGCATTTCAGCTCCGCGGATGCCGTCGTCGGCGGGCTCGCCCTGCCGTGGTTCGTGCCGGTGGCGTTGCTCGGTGTGGTGGCCACTGCCGTGGCCTACCTGCTCGGGATCTGCGGCGTCGCCCGATTACGGCCGAGTTTCGCCTCCCTGATGGGGTTGGCTGAGGTGCTGTTCGCGGTCCTGGCCGCCTGGCTGCTGCTGGGCGAGCGGCTCACCGCGGTCCAGGGGATCGGGGCTGTGGTGGTCCTGCTCGGGCTGGCATTGGCCCGCCGCGGTGAGCGCGGCGGCCCGGCCGGACCCGCCGCCCCCGACTCCCCCGACGCCGCGGCGACGGTCGGGCCGATCGCGCCGGAGTCGAATCTGACAAAATCGAAGCCGTGACGTCTCGCCTCAAGACCCTGAGCGCTGCTGCCGCCGCCGGTGCCGCCGTCGCTGCGGCCGCCGTCAGCCCGCTGACCGCACCGACCGCCCACGCGGCGGACTGCAACGACATCGAGGTGGTGTTCGCCCGGGGCACCAACGAACCGCCCGGCGTCGGACGCGTCGGCGAGGCGTTTGTGGGTAACCTCCGAGATCTGGTCGGCGGTCGCAGCATGGGCGTCTACGCGGTGAATTATCCCGCCAGCTATGACTTCCTGGCCGTCGCCGACGGGGCGAACGACGCCAGCGGCCACATCCAGTGGCTGGCCAACAATTGCCCGAACAGCAAAATCGTGCTGGGGGGATACTCCCAGGGGGCCGCCGTCGTCGACGTCGTCACCTCGATCCCGATCCCGGGCATCGGGTTCACCAACCCGCTGCCGCCCTTCGCCGGCGACCGGATCGCGGCGGTGGCCGTGTTCGGCAACCCCTCGGCCAAGATCGGACTTCCGCTCACTTCCAGCCCGGTCTTCGGCACCCGGGCCATCGACCTTTGCAACCCCGGCGATCCGATCTGCTCATCGGGTGACAACGCACCGGCCCATCGCAGCTACGGGCCCGACGGCACCGCCTACCAGGCCGCCGTCTTCGTCGCGAACCGCGTCTAGCAGCGCTTTTGTCCGGCCGGTGGGGTGGTGTGGAAAAATTCGCCTATGCGCGTGATCTCGGGGGTTCCCGCTGCCCTGCTGGCCGCCACGTTGACCGCGGCGGGGCTGGCCACCGCCGCACCCGCGCAGTCCGCCGACTGCAAC
>VERS01000415.1 GCA_018882545.1 Mycobacterium sp. | reverse complement strand
GGTTCAGCCTGGCCGTCGTCGTCGCGGCGTTGGTGGCGATCTCGGTGGTGGTCCAGATCCGGGCCAGATCTGCGCTGGCCGCGGTCCTGGCCGCGCGGAGCAAGACGGATTCCCTGCTACTGGAGTACCTCAGGGCACTGGTTCCGATTCGAGTCGGGGCCGCCGAGACCAAGGCGTTCGCGCGCCTGGCCGACCTGCAGGCGCAGTGGCTCGGGGCACTGTCGCTGCGCATTCAACGCCTCATGATGTCCGCGCCGTTGGCCACCCTGGGACCGCTGCTGATCAACGTGGTCCTCGTGGCGCTGGTCGTGTCACTGGGTCGGCAGCTGCCCCCCAGGGAGTTCCTGCCGATCTACGCTGCGGTGATCCAATTGACCGTCGCCATGACCATCGTCAGTGCGAACCTCACCCGACTGTGGGAGATCGGCCCGGTGTTCGCGCGGATGGATCCCCTGCTCGACGCCGCACCAGAACGCGCTGTTCCCGGACGGCGACCGGAACCGTTGTCCGGCGCGCTGAGCCTGACCAACGTCGTCTTCGGTTACGACCACGAACAACCCCCGCTGTTCGACGGTTTGAACCTCTCGGTCGCTCCCGGCGAGTTCGTGGCCATCGTTGGGCCGTCCGGCAGCGGCAAAACCACGATCCTGCGGCTACTGCTGGGTTTTGAGCAGCCGTGGTCGGGGGTGATCACCTACGACAACAGCGATCTGGAAGAGCTGGACCCCGCAGCGGTCCGGCGCCAGATCGGCACCGTCACCCAGTCCGCCCTGCCCTTCGGCGCCACCTTCCGCGAATGCGTCTGCGGGCCACTGCGGGTGACCGATGACCAGTTGTGGGAGACCTTGCGCAAGGCGGGTCTGGAAGAGGTGGTCCGTCGTTCCGACGGTGGGTTGGACGCTCCGGTGGGGGATCAGGGGTCGGCGCTTTCGGGTGGTCAGCGACAGCGCCTCATGATCGCCCGCGCGCTGTTGGGACAGCCCCGGATCGTGCTGCTCGACGAGGCCACCAGCGCCCTGGACAACGTGTCCCAGGAGATCGTCATGTCGGCGATCATGGACCTTCCGGTGACGCGTATCGCGATCGCCCACCGGTTGAGCACGATCGCCCGCGCCGACCGCGTCGTCGTGGTGACCGACGGGCGGGTCGTCGAGGAGGGTACCCCGCAGGAGCTTCTCGACCGCGCCGGCCATTTCGCCCGGTTGGCGGCGCGGCAGGAGTTCTGACGCGCTTAGAAGGCGCTCTGAACGCGCTTTGAACGCGCTTTGAACACCCGTCACCCCCCGGGCGGTACACCGATCCCGGGGGGTGACGGGTTGTTATTCAGGCCTTGTGCTCAGGCCTTGTGCTCAGGCCTTGGTCCGCACTGGGGCGGCCCCGAAGAACGAGCTGAGCGCGATGACCTGCGCCATGCCGTCGTGGTCGCCGGTGGTGTAGGTGGGATTGTTGGGGTCGATCGCGTTGTTCATCGCGACCATCCCTTGATTCGTGGCCTTCGTCAGCCGAGCCTTCTTCAACATATTGTTCGTCAGCTTGGTCCGGGCTTGTTCGTACGACTCGAAGCTGTGCGTGGGCAGGAGTCCCGCGGAGGTGTCGAGGATCTCCTTGCTCGCCGAGGCGGTGAAGACGTAGCTGCCCTTGCCGTCCGGCGCTCCGCCGAAGTTACGGACATGGTTGTTGGTCAGCAGGAACGGGAAGTCTCGGTAGGCCGGACCGATACCCGCCAGTCCCAGCAGCCCGTTCTGGAACAGACCGTTCGGAAGAGGCGCGAGGATACCCAGCCCGAGTGGCCCTCCCCTGGGGAACTGCTTGTAGTTCTCACCGCGCACCAGCCCCGAGTAGCCGACGCTGCTGCAGCACGACGGTCCGAAGCCCGCGACCTTCATGGCGAAGTCCAGCTGCAACTCCGCCAGGTACTGGCTGGGCGCCGTCACCACGAAGATGACGTTGATGGGCTCCTGCATGGTCTTGGCGTTCGGGCTCTCCTTGGTGCAGTTTCCGACGGTGGATCCGGGGCCGCAGTAGGGCTGCCCGATCCAGTCGGCGACCTGGCCTTCCTTGTTGAGCATCCAGCGTCCCATTTCGCCGAGCGGTGTCGGCGTGGTCGCCGAGGGACTCGGCGGTGTCGGCGAGTAGATTTTCGGCGCCGACGTGTCGACAAGCTGCTGTTCGGACGAAACAAAGGGGATGCCGGGAAGGTTCGTGTATTCCAAATTTGTGGCCGCGACCGGCGCCGGCACCGCGGCCGAGGGGGCCGGAACGGTGACCGTGGCCGCGGCTGGTGCCGGCACCGTGGCCGGGGACGCCAACACCGCCGGTACGGGATCGGCGAACTCTGGTGCAGCCTCGGCCGCCGACCCGCGCTGCGGTGCGGCCGACGCCTCGGCCCGCGCTGCGACGGCTCGGCTGCCGCGCCGAGAGCCCGGTGCGGAGTCCGGGCGGGACGAGCCAGCCGAGGCCGACGGCCGCGACGACGAATCGGCACCGTCGGTGTCTGCGCCTGCCACCGCAGGCGCGCTGAGGATCGCCACGCCCACGCCGAGTGCCGTGGCGATGCCGCCGACCCGACCGATGAATTGTGCTGCGCTCATGGGTTTGCCCTTCTGGGTGTCGTACCGTCCCGGTGCGGGTGTGGCCGGGAATTATGAGAATAAGTTAGGAATCGGTGCCTGTGGTGGATTCCGGAAAACTGGATCCTGGACCCCGGATTTCCGGCGCGTATCCGCTGCTCAGCTCAGGGTGAGGTAGACCAGCGCCAGGTTGAGCATGGTGACCAGGGCCGCGATCAGCCAGGCCAGTGCCGATGTCACCGGCCGGTTCACCTCGGCTCCCATCACGGCCGGGTTGCTGGTCAGCCTGACCAACGGGATCAAGGCGAACGGGATTCCGAAGGACAGCACCACCTGGGACAACACCAGCGCCCGGGTCGGCTCTACCCCGCTGGCCAGTACCAGTAGCGCGGGTAGCAGGGTGACCAGCCTGCGCACCAGCAGCGGATACCGTCGGCGCAGCAGACCCTGCATGATCATCGCGCCGGCATAGGCGCCCACCGATGTCGAGGCCAGCCCGGAGGCCAGCAGGCCGACCGCGAAGAACAATGCCATCCCCGGACCCAGTGCGTCGCCGACTGCGGCATGGGCGCCCTCGATGGTGTCGGTTCCCTCGCGGCCACGCAGGTTGGTGGCCGCCACCAGCAGCAGGGCGAGGTTCACGGTGCCGGCCACCAGCATCGCCGCGCCGACGTCCCAGCGGGTCGCCCGCAGCAGACGGGCCCGGTCCGGGCCGGCCGGCGGGTGGCCGTGGCGGTCCCGGACCAGTCCGGAGTGCAGATAGACCGCGTGCGGCATCACC
>VERS01000414.1 GCA_018882545.1 Mycobacterium sp. | reverse complement strand
CGTTCACACCGATCACCGAGGCGCCGGCCTGCAGGGCGCGGTCGGCCTCCTCCTCGGTGTGCACCTCCACCAGTGCCGTCATACCGAGCGACTCGGTGCGGTCGAGCATCGACACCAGTGCCGGTTGATCCAGGGCGGCGACGATCAGCAGCAGCATGTCGGCGCCGTGGGCGCGGGCTTCGTGAATCTGGTAGGGGCGCACGATGAAATCCTTGCGCAGCACCGGGATCGTCACCGCGGCGCGTACCGCATCGAGATCGGCCAACGAACCCTGGAATCGGCGCTCCTCGGTCAGCACGCTGATCACCCGGGCTCCGCCGCCCTGGTACGCCCGTGCCAATTCCGCCGGATCGGCTATCGGTGCCAGTTGGCCCCGGGACGGGCTGGCCCGCTTGACTTCGGCGATGACGGCGATCCCGGGTGCACGCAGGGCGGCCATCGCGTCGCGCGGCGGAGGTGCGACTTCGGCGGCGGCCTTGACGTCGGCCATGCTCACCCGCGCCTCACGCGCGGCAACGTCGGCGCAGACTCCCTCGAGGATGGAGTCGAGCACGGTTGCCGAACTCATTGCGGGCGGTCCCCTCCTGCATTAGCTGACGATGTCGGCCGATCCGTGAAAGGGTAGCCGCCCGGTACCGGGCTCGCGTCACCGACCCTCGGTGTCCCGGGTGGGGTCGCGCCCTTCGCTGAGGGCATCCCACATGCCCCGCTCGGACAGCGGGTCCTGCCCGCTCCCGCTGACCGCCCCGGGCGCGGCGTATTTCACGCCCGGGTCGGACGTGCGGTCGCCGGCCACCGCCGCGCGCAGCAGCAGCACCGCGGCGACCAATACGCCGAGAGCGGCGACGATCGTCACCACCGCGCCAGGCAGATAACGCTCGCTGTCGACCAGCGCGGCGATCGGCACGCCGGCCAGCGCCGCCCCGCGGGGGGCGACGTCGGGCATCACGATGAGGCTCACCCCGAGGTAACCCAGCGCCAGGCTTATCGCTGCCATCAGCAACGCCACCATCCGCAGCAACCAGCCCCGCGCCGCCAGTGCGGCCAGCGCCGCGGCCGCCAACAGCACCGCCATCGGCAACAGCGCGGTCGACCAGGCGGCTCCGTTGAGGGTGGCGGTCTCCGGGTGCGTGAGGCCGTCGAAGCTGGTCACCGACACCCAGGGCAGCCGCGAGGCGACCCACAACGCCCCCGCCGAGATCAGCAGCACCAGCTGCGCGATCCGGATCACGGCGCGGTGAGCGTCTCGGCGGCGGCGATGGCGGCCAGCACGGCCTTGGCCTTGTTGGCCGACTCGGTGTACTCGTAGGGCCCGTTGGAGTCGGCCACCACCCCGCCGCCCGCCTGCACATAGGCGGTGCCGCCGGACATCAGCGCGGTCCGGATGGCGATCGCGAAGTCGGCGTTGCCGGCGAAGTCCAGATACCCCACCACACCGCCGTAGAGTCCGCGGCGGGTCATCTCGACCTCCTCGATGAGCTCCATCGCGCGGACCTTCGGGGCGCCGGTCAGGGTGCCGGCCGGAAAGCAGGCGGTCACGGCGTCCAGCGGTGTACGGCCCTCGGCCAGCAGGCCGGTGACCGTGGAGACCAGATGCATGACGTGGCTGTAGCGCTCGATGTGGCTGTAGTCCTCCACCCGCACGGTGCCCGGCACGCACACCCGGCCCAGATCGTTGCGGCCCAGATCCACCAGCATCAGGTGCTCGGCACGTTCCTTCTCGTCGGCCAGCAGTTCCTTTTCCAGCAGCTGGTCCTCCTCCTCGGTGTGGCCGCGCCAGCGGGTGCCGGCGATCGGATGCGTGGTGGCCCAGCCGTCCGTGACGGTGACCAGTGCCTCCGGACTGGATCCGACGATCGAAAACGCCGTTCGCCCAGACTCATCCGGGATGTGCATCAGGTACATGTAGGGACTGGGGTTGGACACCCGCAGCATCCGGTAGACGTCGATCGGGTCGGCGTCGGTTTCCATCTCGAAACGCTGGGAGGGCACCACCTGGAAGGCCTCACCGGCCTCGATCTCTTTGACCAGGCGCTCGACCACCGCCCCGTACTCCGTCATGCTGCGCTGCGCGCGGTGCTGCGGTTCGGGGCGGGAGAAGGTCGCGACGGTCGAGGCCAGCGGCTGGCCCAGGGCGGCGGTCATGACATCCAGGCGGGTGACCGCGTCGTCGTAGGCGTCGTCGACGAGTTCGTCTGAGCCCCATTTGACCGCATTGGCGATCAGGGTGATGGTGCCCTCGTGATGGTCCACTGCGGCCAGGTCGGTGGCCAGCAGCAGCAGCATGTCGGGCAATCCCAGGTCGTCGACGGCAAGTTGGGGCAGCCGCTCCAGGCGGCGGACGAAGTCATAGGCGAAGAAGCCCACCAGACCGCTGGACAGCGGGGGCATGTCGGCGAGCGGACCGGTGGACAGCAGGTCCATCGTCTGCCGCAGCGCCTGCAGGGGGTCGCCGCCACTCGGGGCACCCTGGGGTGCGGCTCCCAGCCAGACCGCCTCGCCACCGCGCACCGTCAGCGCCGCCGGCGCGCCGGCGCCGATGAACGACCAGCGCGACCACGACCGGCCGTTCTCGGCGGACTCCAGCAGGAACGTCCCGGGACGATTGTCGGCCAGTTTGCGGTAGGCCGACAGCGGGGTCTCGCTGTCGGCGAGCACCTTGCGGGTCACCGGCACCACGCGGTGCTCGGCGGCCAGGGCGCGGAATTGCTCCCGGGTGGTGGTGGGGGTGGAGGACTGCACGACTTTCATCCTCCCAGCATCCGACCGGCAGCATCCGACCGGCCGCGTCCGACCGGCGTAGCCTGACCGGCATGAAACGTGGTGACCGGGTGCCCGAATTCGAACTGCCGGATCAGACGGGCGCGGTTCGTTCGCTGTCCGGACTGCTGGCCGACGGCCCGATCGTGCTGTTCTTCTACCCGGCGGCGATGACCCCGGGGTGCACGAAAGAGGCCTGCCACTTCCGCGACCTGGCCGAGGAGTTCGCCGCCGTCGGCGCTTCCCGGGTCGGGATCAGCACCGACACCGTCGACAAGCAGGCCAGGTTCGCCGACTCCCAACGCTTCGACTACCCGCTGCTGTCCGACCGCGACGGAACGGTGGCCGAGCTGTTCGGCGTCAAGCGCGGCCTGCTCGGCAAGTTCCTGCCGGTCAAGCGGACCACCTTTGTCATCGACTCCGACCGCTCGGTGCTGGAGGTGATCTCCAGCGAGGTCAACATGGACACCCACGCCGACAGGGCGCTGGAGGTCCTGCGCGCCCGCTGACACCGGCGCCCCGGCCGCCGCGCGGCACGGGGTCAGGTCTCCGGTTCGAGCAGCACGTCGGCGTCGAAGCAGGTGTGCGCACCGGTGTGG
>VERS01000413.1 GCA_018882545.1 Mycobacterium sp. | reverse complement strand
GTCCTTGGCGCTGCCTTCGGTCTTTTCTTTGGCCTTGGCTGCGGCTTTTTCTTTGGGCTTGGTTTCGGGCTTGGCTGCGGGCTTGGCTGCGGTCTTTTCTTCGGGCTTGACCTCGGCCTTGGCTGCGGTCTTGACTTCGGGCTTGGCTTCGGTTTTTTCTTCGGGCTTGGTTTCGGTCTTGACTGCGACCTTCTTGGCTTCCGCCTTCTTGGCTTCCGCCTTCTTGGCTTCCGCCTTCTTGGCTTCCGCCTTCTTGGCCTCCGCCTTGTCGGGGGTATCGCCGTCGGCGTCCTGAGCTTCGCCTGAAGCTTCGTCCTCGCCGGGCGAACCGAAGAACTCGGTGGTGTCGATCACCGCACCGGCGGTGTCGGTGACGGTGGCCGCCTCGACCACCGCCGCCACCGCCAGGCCACGGCGGACGTCGGCGTAGACCACCGGCAGCTGGTTCTGCTGCTGAAGCAGATTGACCAGTTGCTGCGGCTCGATCCCGTACTGGCGGGCCATCAGCATCAGCCGCTCGGAGAGGTCGTCTTCGCCCACCCGGACGTCGAGGTGGTCGGCGACGGCGTCCATCAACAGCTGGGTCTTGACGGCCTTCTCGGCGGCCTCCCGGTTCTCGCTGTCGAACTTCTCCCGCGAGCTGCCCTGGGACTCCAGCTCGGCGGCGAACCGGGCCTCGTCATGTTCGAGGGCGTGGATCGCATTGTGCAGCGCCGAGTCGACCTGAGCCTGCACGATCGCCTCCGGCAACGGCACCTCGACCATCTCCAGCAGCGTCTCCAGCGCACTGTCGCGGATCTGCTCGGCCTGGTGGATGCGTTTGTACCGGCGGACCTGTTCGGTGAGGTTGTCCCGCAATGCATCAAGGGTGTCGAATTCACTTGCCAGCTGCGCGAATTCGTCGTCCGCCTCGGGCAGCTCCCGCTCCTTGATGGACTTGACGGTGACAGTGACCTCAGCGTCTTTGCCGGCATGCTCGCCGGCCACCAGTTTGGTGGTGAAGGTTTTGGACTCGCCTTCGGCCAATCCGATGATGGCCTCATCGAGGCCCTCGATCAGCTGTCCGGAGCCGATCTCGTGGGACAGACCATCAGCCTTGCCGTCGGGAATCTCCTCCCCGTCGACCTCCGCTGACAGGTCGAGGGAGACGAAGTCGCCGTCCTGGGCGGGCCGCGCCACACCCTTGAGCGTCCCGAACCGGGCACGCAGCGCATGCAGTTGCTCCTCAACCTCCTCATCGGTGATCTCCACCGGGTCCACGGTGAGTTTCAGCGCGCTCAGGTCGGGAAGTTCGATGTCGGGCCGGACGTCGACCTCGGCGGTGAACACCAGTTCCTCGCCGTCGAGCATCCGGGTCACCTCGATTTCCGGCTGACCCAGCGGCCGCAGATCCCCGTTGCTGATGGCCTCGCTGTAGCGGGCCGGCAAGGCGTCGTTGACGACCTGCTCGAGCACCGCCCCGCGGCCCACCCTGGCCTCGAGCAGCTTGGCCGGAGCCTTGCCCGGACGGAAACCCGGCAAGCGGATCTGGCGCGCGAGTTGTTTGTAGGCGCGGTCGAAATCGGCCTGCAGCTCCGTGAAGGGCACCTCCACGTTGATCCGAACCCGAGTGGGGGTCAGCTTCTCGACAGTGCTCTTCAAGGTCGGACTCCTCGTATGGTCGTTGCGGCGGTGGGTCGGGGTGACAGGATTTGAACCTGCGGCCTTCCGCTCCCAAAGCGGATGCGCTACCAAGCTGCGCTACACCCCGCTGCTGTTGATCCCCGCGATCCTACGTCCCAGCAGGGAGCCGACTGGATTCGGAGTGCTTTCCGCCGGTACATTTGCCTCGCGTGCCTGCAGGCAAGCACGCGGGCGTAGCTCAATGGTAGAGCCCTAGTCTTCCAAACTAGATACGCGGGTTCGATTCCCGTCGCCCGCTCTGACCGGTAACGGCGCTGTCGCGGATCGGCGGCAAATCGGCTGACACCTTCTTTCGGTACCCTGGGCGCCGTAAATTCGAGGTCGGTTCAGCGCCCGCCCCGGGCGGATGCTCGCGGTCAGGAGGCGTCCAGCAATGACTCAGCGTGACCGTCTCCCGATCGGAGGCCACTGCGACCCGCGCTTCGAGGCGGTCCAGACGGCCTTCGAACGCAACTTCACCCACGACAACGAGGTGGGCGCAGCGGTCGCCATCTGGGTCGACGGCGATCTGGTGGTCAACCTCTGGGGCGGCCACGCCGACGCCCGGCGCCGCCGTCCGTGGCGGCAGAACACCCTCGTCAGTGTCTTCTCCGGAACCAAAGGTCTGACCAGCACCTGCGTGCACCTGCTCGCCGACCGCGGCGAGATCGACCTCGACGCGCCGGTGGCGCAGTACTGGCCGGAGTTCGGACAGGCCGGAAAGCACGACATCACGGTGGCGATGGTGCTCGGGCATCGCTCGGGGGTGATCGCCCCGCGCACCCGAATGCACTGGAGCGAGGTCACCGACTGGGACCGGGTGTGCCAGGCCCTGGCCGCCTCCGAGCCGTGGTGGGAGCCGGGCACCGCGCAGGGCTACCACATGGTGGCCTTCGGGTTCGTCCTCGGGGAGGTCGTCCGCCGGGTGACCGGCCGGACCCTGGGCCAGTACCTGCGCACCGAGATCGCCGAACCGATGGGCATCGACGTCCACATCGGCCTGCCCGCCGCTGAGCACTCCCGTTGCGCCGACATGATCGGCAAGCCGCACATCCGCGACGTCCTCTCCGCCGGCGGGGCGCCCGGCAACCCGGTGTCCCTCGACGAACACCCGATGGCCGCGCTCTCGGTGGCGGTCGGCTTCGTCCCCGACGACGAACTCGGGTGCGAGGACATCGCCCGGTGGCGCGCCTGCGAGTTCCCCGGCACCAACGCCCACGTCTCCGCGCTCGGGCTGGCCACCTTCTACAACGGCCTGGCGCAGGAGAAGGTCCTGACCCGCGAGCACCTGGAGAAGGTGCGGGTCTGTCAGGGCGGCTTCGATCCCGACGTCGTCCTGGGCCCGCGCGTCGCCGACCACGGCTGGGGGCTGGGATACATGCTCAATCAGCGCCGGGTGGCCGGACCCAACCCGCTCAGCTTCGGCCACGGCGGCTCGGGCGGCTCCTACGGCTTCGCCGACCTGGAGCACCGCATCGGCTACGCCTACGTGATGAACCACTTCGACGCCACCAAGTGCAACGCCGACCCGCGCAGCACCGCGCTGTCCGACGAGGTGTACCGGGTCCTCGGCGTGCTCTAGCAAAGGCGAATTGCCGTTCGCCTTCCAGACGTCCGCCCGAGGTAGGGTGGGCGCCATGAACAGTGCGCTGCTGCTGCTCCTCGTGGTCGTGATCGGCGCGGTCGGCCTGGCGATGTGGGGT
>VERS01000412.1 GCA_018882545.1 Mycobacterium sp. | reverse complement strand
TCGCAGTACCTGGCCGTCGTGGCAGCCCTGGCCAACGACGGGACCGAACCGGTGCCCCTGGGCCGCGAAATCGACCTGCTCGCAACGGAAGCCACCCAGGTCGGGGCGTTCCGGCTCGCCGACGGCACGTCCACCGCCTACCTGGGTCCCGGCCTGTCTGACGAGTTCGCCTTCGTCTGGCAGCTACCCGAAACGGCCCTTCGGCCCGGCCAGACGGTCAGTCTGCGGATCTGGAAGAAGCAGTACCGGGAACTGATGGTCGGCAGCGGAAGAGGTTGGGTCGACGGTACCGACTACGGCGTCGTCGAACTGACCGCCGAGTCGCGGCGATGACCAGTTCCGCTGCGCTTCGGGGCGCCACGCGGGCGTTGGCCAGCGCGGCGGTCATCGCCGCCGGCGCCGTCGTGTCCCAAAACCTGCCCGCAGGCAGTGAGATCTACGCGCCGTTCCCCGTGGCCGGCGTCCTCGGTGAAGCGGCCGGCGGTCGGGGGATCACTGCCACCGTCACCGGTGTGCAGATCGCACCGGAGGTACTCGTCACCCCCAAAGTCGGCGCGCCGAAATCCTTCTCGGCGATCGGCCAGTGGGTCGTCGTTCAAACCAGTATGCGGCCCGGTGACCGCACCGAGTTCGCGCACGCCGACCTGACAGCAGGTCCGCGGACCTACCTGCCCACCGACCGGCTCCCACCCGGTTCGACCCTGGGCGGCACCATCCAACCCGGTTTCGTCTCCCGCGGCGCGTGGGTTTTCGATGTAGCCCCCGATGCCCTCGACAGCGCCCTCCGCGACGGCCCGGTCACGCTGCGAGCCTGGGTCGGTGACGGTCGACTCGATTCCAGGCTCGAGATCAACCTTGAACTGGGCGACAGCCGGGTCGTGCGGTCTCAGCGCGCCGAGGTTTCGGCGCCGGAGGTGGTGCCGGGTTGACTGGGGAATCCCCGCCGCTGTGGCGGCGCAACACCGCTGCCGGGATCGTCGGCGGTGTGGCACTGACCGTCGTCGCGGCGACCCAGCTGTGGCCGGAGTGGGCACGCTACCGGGACACCGTGCTGCCCGCTCAGATCGTCGCCCGCGGCGGCCAGGCGAGCGTGGACGGACAGCGCTGGCGGGTCGATGCGGTGCGTCGACTCGAGGCGGCAGCCGGGCCGGCGGTGATCCCGGACGGCGCGGCGCGGATTGTTGTGACCATCAGTCGGGACGGCCCGGGGTTTGCGGGCACCTGCGGCGGGACGCTGTCCGATGGCACCCGACGGTGGGCCGCCGATCCGGTGGCGGGGCCCACCGGCAGCGGGACGACGACGGTGTGCTCACTGCCCGGAAACCTCGAATTCGTCTTTCAGACCCCGGCCGAGGTGACACCGACCGCGCTGGACGTCACCGGGTCAGCGGACCGGATCCTTGTCCGGTTCCTGCTGTGAGGACCCGATCGCCGCCCGGGCGTGATGAACGCAGTAGGCGAACGCCGTCGCGACCACACAGATCCGCAAGGGCGTCACGATGATGTGTGAGACCAGCTTCAGGGTGTCGTCAACGCCGTCCCAGAACTCGAACGGGTGCGGCCCCAACACAGTTGCCATACCGCGGAACAGGTACCCCGGGGCGAGCTGGCCGGAGTAGAAGCTGCCGGACATGTCCAGCCACGCCAGTACGAGGTAGACGAGGACATAGACGGCCAGGCCGAGCACGCCGGCGTGGGCGATCAGCCGCCCCGCCTCGGCGATGGGACGGTACTTGCCCAACTGGTCTGCGGCGTCGTCGCGGCTCTTGTCGCGAACCCGTTTGGGCATCGCCTCCCACCGGCTGCGCAGATTCCGGCCGCGTCGGGTGATCTGCTCCCGGATCGCGTCGGCCCGCCGACCGACGACCCGGCGGCCGGCGCTCACCCAACTCGTACGCGTGGAGACCCCGTAGACGATCCCGGCCAGCACCAGCCAGATCAACGGCACAGCCGCTCCGCCGAACACCACCCGAATGGCGCTGCCCACCGCCTGCCACGCCACTTGAACTGGATGAAACGGTGCCAGAACGGAATTGATCACCCCGTCCAGCCAGACCACGATCCGGCGCTCCTTGATCCAGCCGGACGGATCGGTGATGAGCTGCACGCCCTGGCGGGCCGAGAAGGTGAGCACCAGGAAGACCCACAGGGCGTCGATGTAGATCTTCAGCAGCCCGGTCCAGCGCGGCAGCCGGTCACCGAGTAGGCGCAGGGCGAATCGGATCAGCAGCGCTGCCAGGATGATCGCCACAGTGGTCCGGCTGACCGGGAGCAGGTCCGGATGCAGTTCGCCGGTCGCCGCGCCGGTCGCCGCGCGGGCCACGCCCTGGCCGATGCGGTAGCTCAAGGCCCGTGATTCGAACGCCAGCCAGTCCTCTTTGAACATCTGCCAACCCAGGTAGATCGCAAAGGCCGGCACGACCACACTGGCGAACACATTGACCGGCCGGCGGGGCTGGGTGGTGTCGGTGGCTAACTCCGGAAAGCAGGGCCTGAGCACCAGCAACATCGCCACCAGGGCCCCCAGCCGGGCCAGTGCTGCCAGCGGCATGATGAGCGAAGCCCACACGTCGTTGTCGTAGCCGGCCCAGGCCGCCAGCGAGATCGCGCCATCGCGGGCGAGCATTCCGACCAGGTAGATGGCAACCAGTTGGGGCCAGTACCGCAGGCAGCAGGCCATCCGCTGCAGGGCGAAACGCACGGGCATCATCGTAGGTCCGCCTGCCCCCGTGCAGAGGCGATCGGGCTCAGCGGCCGACGGGCTTTCTATCCTTGACCGATGCGGTGCCACCGATGAGTTGGCCGGCCGTCCAGCCCTATCTGGTGGCGCTGGCGATCGGGCTGCTCCTGGGCTTTGAGCGGGAGCGCAGCCATGAGCGTGCGCTGCCCGCGGGATCGCGCTCGTTGGCCCTGCTGGCCCTGCTCGGTGCGGCGGCGGCCACCTTCGGGTCGGCGGCGGTGATCGCCGGTCTGGCCGGAGTCGCGGCATTGATGGTGGTCGCCTACTTCCGCACCAGCTCCGAGGATCCGGGAACCACCACCGAAATCGCCGCGGTCGTCGCCTTCCTCCTCGGTGCGCTGGCCTACAGCCGCCCCGGCGTCGCGGTCGCACTGGCCGTGGTCACCGTCGTCCTGCTGATCTCCAAGTCGCGGATTCACCGGTTCGCCCGCGACGTCGTCACCGAAATCGAGATGGAGGACGCCATCAAGTTTTTCGTGGTGGCGTTCGTCGTGCTGCCACTGCTGCCGGATCAGCCGATGGGGCCATACGGCGTGCTGAACCCGGCCAAGGTCTGGCTGTTGGTCGTCTTGCTGACCGGCATCGGTTGGGTGGGCTACGTCGGCGTGCGCGCCCTGGGGGCTGAGC
>VERS01000411.1 GCA_018882545.1 Mycobacterium sp. | reverse complement strand
GTCCGGGACCACCTCGGCGGACCAAGCCTCGGCACGGGCGGCGTCGTCGTCATCGGTGAAGTCGTCGGCAACCGCGCTGTAGCCCAATGGCGCCATGTATCCCGCGGCCGCCATCTGGGTGGGGCCGGCGGCGGTGTCGTCCGCGGAGTGCAGACCCACCGTGGAGGCCTCGTAGCGCGGCGCGTTGACCGCCGCGAGCGCGGCTCCGCGGGCCAGTGCCAGATCGCCGTCCTCGGGGGCGTGCACCGGAAGTGTTGTACCCGCCACGATATGCGGCTTCAGCATCTCCCCATCGACGCCGGATCCCACCATGAACAGGGCTTGCGCGGCTTGGTGACCGGTATCCAGACCGGCGAGCATGTCCTGCAGTTCCGACGCGGCAGCCGCCGCAGTCAGCCGCCGGCTAACGACCCTGACCACCGAGCCGTCATCGCTGCGCACCACCGCCAGCGTCGCGGAGTCGGGGCCGACGAGGAGCAGTCCGGTGCGCGCGTAGTCGGCGGCCCGGCCGAGAGCCTGGGCCAGCGCGCTGGCGGCGTGCAGTTCGGAGACCAGCACGACATCGTCGATCTGCTGGGCCTGCAGCGCCTGCCGGAGCCGTGCCGCAGCCGCGTGATCCGTCCAAACCACTCCGGTGGACACCAGGTGGTGGCCGCCCTCCACCGCGCTCTCGCGGGTACCGAGGATCGCGGCGACCACCTGCTCCGGCGCATCGGAGGTTGCCGCACTGATGGTTCCGGCGACATCGAACGCGTCCTTGTCCAGGGTTGCGCCACTGGCGTCCGCGCCCTCGACCAGCACCATGCGGACCGCCGTGGGTGTCATTGACACGCCAAGAACGATGTCCACGTCCACCTCCAACGCATTTGCTCGCTAACCCATTCCCGGCCGTTGCCGGCTTGCGGGCACGAAGCGGCGACTACCCAGTTCATCGACACTGGAGCCGGAGCCGTTACGTCGTGATCCGGTTAGCTGGAGGGGCGGGTGAAGTTGAGATAGGACCGGGACGGGGTCGGGCCGCGCTGACCCTGGTACTTCGATCCCACCGAGGCACTGCCGTACGGGTGTTCGGCCGGGCTGCTCAGCCGTAGCAGGCACAACTGCCCGATTTTCATCCCCGGCCACAGCGTGATCGGCAGGTTTGCGACGTTGGACAATTCCAGGGTGATGTGACCGGAGAATCCCGGGTCGATAAAGCCGGCGGTGGAGTGCGTCAGCAGGCCCAGTCGGCCTAGGGAGGACTTACCTTCCAGACGGCCGGCCAGATCGTCGGGCAGGGTGCAGCACTCCCAGGTCGATCCCAGGACGAATTCGCCGGGGTGCAGCACGAAGGGTTCCCCGTCGGCCGCCTGCACCAGACTGGTCAGTTCGTCCTGCTGCTGTGCCGGGTCGATATGGGTGTAGCGGGTGTTGTTGAACACCCGGAAGAAGTTGTCCAGTCGGACATCGACACTCGATGGCTGAACCAGGGTGTCGTCGAACGGGTCGATGACGAGGCGTCCGGCGGCGATCTCGGCCCGGATGTCACGATCGGAGAGCAGCACCCGACGAGCGTATAGCCCGGCAGTTGAGGGGGTGGGTGCAGATTCACCGGGAGTGCTCACCGGCGGCCGCGGGATTGCTATCCTCTAGGCGCTACCTGCCGATGTAGTTCAATGGTAGAACATCAGCTTCCCAAGCTGAGAACGCGGGTTCGATTCCCGTCATCGGCTCCGAGATGATGTGGGCCATGCGCTCGTTGTCACTGCCAGCCCGCGCGAACGGGCCCGCTCATCGTCCCCTCAACTGGTCGATGAGGGTGTAACCGGTCGGGTCGTCGGGCAGCACCCAGGCAAAGCCTTCAAGGAAGATGATCGCGACGACGTTGGCGGCCACCACGCCGATGAAGAGCCAGATGATGGCGGTGGACAGCTTGTACAGACCGCTGCCCGGTGGCGGGGATTGCGGAATTCCCCGCGGGGTGAGCACCAACTGGACCCCGCAGTAGGCGATCACGATGACGAAGGTGATCAGCGCCCAGGTATAGAGATGCAGGCCCAGAACCGGGGCACCGTAGCCGGGGTCTCCGGGTTTGATGTGCAACAGGATCTGACGCACCGACACCTCGGCGCCGCCGATCAGCGCGCCGAGCAGGCCCATCCCGAGGCCTTGGGAGTATTTGGCGACGGTCAGGGTGCCGCGCCGTGCCTGCATGACGATGAGCAGTGCACCGAGCGTCGACAGGATCATCCCGTAGCGCTGCAGCATGCACAGCGGGCAGGGGAACTCGCCCTCGACGAATTGGATGAAAAAGGCGCTGAGCATGACGAAGCAGTAGGCGAAGATCCACAGGTGCAGACCCCAGAAGCTCGCCGCGCCCCAAAATCGGCTGGGGGCCTCGTCGCGGACTGTCTCGACCCGTTCCACCACCTCGGCCATCAGAAGCTCAGGTCAAGGTGAGACGTGACGTGGAAGCGGAACAATCCGATCGCGGCGACCAGACCGACGAACCACAGCGCGATGATCACGTGCCGATTGGCGCCCCGCCAGATCATCAGGGCGATCACCAGCAGCAAGGTCATGATGAGAATGTCCACGGCCGAAGATTAGGCCGTCACCGCGGGTTCGTGCGGCAGTTGCCGGAATTTGGTACGTATCTGAGACCAGCCCCCGGCGGGCGTCGTCGGTCTGCGGGACGGGGGCGGGCCGGTCTTAGATGGGGGTGATCCGGACCCAGTCCACCAGCATCTGGCACGGGTAGTCGCCGGTGGACGCGTCCTTGCCGCCGGTGCCGCCGACGGCGATGTTGAACACCGGCTTCATCATGAAGCCAGGGTCGTTGAACGCCCAGTCCTTGATCGAGTTGGCCGGCACCACGAAGTACGGCTCCATCCCCGGCTCGTGATCCCGCCAGAACGCCATCCCGGCGGTGGTCCAGTTCAGACGCCACCGGTGCCACTGGTCATCGACGGGGAAGGGCTGCGTCGCGAAGGCGGTGCCGTCCAAGCGGGCGTGCACGGTGGTGCCCGAGGGCCATTCCATGTTGCCGTACCACTCGATGAGGTCGACCTCGCCGCCGCGCGGCTTGTTCTCATTGACCACCCACCAGGCGGGCCAGGCGCCGGGGGTCAGACATTCCATCTTCACCCGCGCCTCGAAGGCGTGGTTGATGGGGGCGGCGAAGTTACCCATGACCTTGCCGCTGGTGTAGATGTTGGACTGCGACGTGCCGTTGGGGTCGCGGGTTGCGCGGATGACCAGGTTGGAGTTGCCGTCGAGGAAGACGTGCTCCCGGTCATCACGATACTGGCCCATGTTCTCCGGGCGGTCCCAGAACACGGGCTTCTTGATCAGTTCACGCCGCTGCGCGATCGTCCACAGGGCTGGGT
>VERS01000410.1 GCA_018882545.1 Mycobacterium sp. | reverse complement strand
AGATGTGTATAAGAGAACAGCGTCGATGGTGTGCCAGGAACCGACCAGCACCCCGACCGGCATATCCCGGCCGCGTCCCTTCGCCGCGAGCAGGGCGGCGACCGCCTGGCTGTCGAAGGCGTCGGCGGCCAGGCCGTACACGGTGTCGGTGGGCATCACCACCAACCGCCCGCTCTTGAGCGCCGATGCGGCCGCGGTGATGGCATCTGCTCGGTTCTCCGGGTCCCGGCAGTCCAGAAACTGGGTCATCGGGATTGCCTCGGGATCGGAGCGCGGCGGGCCGTAACGAACCGCGGCCGGCCGGTGAGGTCACGGTGGGCGGTCACCTCGGTGAAGGCGCCCACCGGAGGGCAGGAGCGAAGCGACCCGGGAACAGGCACCTGAGGGCAGGAGCGAAGCGACCCGGGTATTGACACCGCCTCGACCATCGCCACGCACGCCGCCGAAGCGGTGTCGTCGTGCTCGACGGCGAGCAGACCGCCGGGTCTGAGCCAGTCCGAGGCCCGGTTGACCACCGGCGCGATCACCGCCATTCCGTCGTCTCCGCCGAACAGTGCGTGCGCCGGGTCGTGCCGGGCCACCTCCGGGTCGAGCACGGCGCCGCACGCAAGGTAGGGCGGATTTGCCACCACTAGGTCGACGGTACCGGCCAATTCAGTGAGCAGACGCGGGTCGGCCACGTCGCCGCGCACCAGTCGCACCGTCGTCATCGCCGCATTGCGGCGGGCGTACTCCAGCGCAGCGGGATCATCGTCCACCCCGATCACCCGGGCACCGGGCAGTTGGGCCGCCAGTGCCACCGCCAGGGCCCCGGACCCGGTGCACAGATCAACGATGAGCGGCCGCTTCGGAAGTTCTTGCGCCAGTGCCCATTCCAACAGGGCTTCGGTCTCAGGACGCGGGATGAACACACCGGGTCCGACTTCCAGCTGCGCTGGGCCGAATGCCGCGGTTCCGGTGATATGTTGCAGCGGAACACGTTTGGCGCGCTCGGTGATCACACGATCGAAGCGCTCCAGGAAATCGGGGGTTATCTGTTCGAGCAGGAGCCGACCCCGTTCGGCGCCGGCCGCATGTGCGTCCAGCAGTTCGGCATCGTTGCGGGCGGAGTCGATTCCGGCCTGCGCCAGGGTATCGGCGGCCGCGGCGATAACGGCCCGAAGCTGTTGGCTACTCATGCCGTGTCATGCCGTGTCATGCCTGCTCTAGCCGCGCCTGCTTGTCGGCAGCAGCCAGCGCATCGAGCAGCGCATCGAGATCGCCGTCGAGGACCTGGTCGAGGTTGTGGGCCTTGAAGTTGATCCGGTGATCGGCAATCCGGTTCTCCGGGAAGTTGTAGGTCCGGATCCGCTCGGAGCGGTCGACGGTGCGGATCTGACTGGCCCGGTCCGCCGAGGCGTCGGCCTGGGCCTGCTCCTCGGCGAGGGCCTGGAGCCGGGCAGCCAGCACCTGCATGGCGCGGGCCTTGTTCTGCAGTTGGGAGCGTTCGTTCTGGCAGGTGACGACGATGCCGGTGGGCAGGTGGGTGATCCGGACGGCCGAGTCTGTGGTGTTAACGCCCTGACCACCCTTACCGGAGGAGCGGTAGACGTCGATGCGCAGGTCGGACTCGTCGATCTGGACTTCCTCGACCTCCTCGGGTTCGGGGTAGACCAACACCCCGGCGGCGGAGGTGTGTACCCGGCCCTGGGACTCGGTGACGGGCACCCGTTGCACCCGATGCACGCCGCCCTCCCACTTCAGCCGCGACCACACCCCGTCGCATCCGTCACCCTTGCCGGCGATGGAGATCGTGGCCTCTTTGTAGCCACCGAGGTCGGAGAAGGTCTCGTCCAGGATGGTCACCGTCCAGCCTCGCCGTTCGGCATACCGGATGTACATCCGGGCCAGGTCCGCCGCGAACAGCGCCGACTCCTCGCCGCCCTCGCCGGATTTCACCTCCAGGACGATGTCGTCGGGGTCGTGCGGATCGCGCGGCGCCAGCATGTCGGTCAGCTGGTCGTCGAGTTCGGCCACCCTGGTCTCCAACTCGGTGACCTCATCGGCGAAAGACGAATCGTCAGCCGCGAGTTCCCGGGCGGCCTCAAGATCTCCGCGGGCGGTCTCCAGTTTGCGGTAGGTCGCCACGATCGGCGCCAACTGGGAGAACCGGCGACCGACCCGGCGGGCGTTGCCGGCGTCGCTGTGCAACTCGGGGTCGGAGAGTTGGCGCTCCAGATCGGCGTGCTCGGAGACGACGGCGTCGATAGCGACGGCGGGGGCGCTTTGGGTCAACCTACTTGTCGGCGCTTTCCGGGGTCTCGCCGGACGTCTCCGCGGCAGCGCCGCCGGACCGCTTGCCGTAGCGCTTCTCGAAGCGCGCCACCCGGCCTCCGCTGTCGAGGATCTTCTGCTTGCCGGTGTAGAACGGGTGGCACTGCGAGCACACCTCGACCACGATGTGGCCGCTCTCCTTGGTGCTACGAGTGGTGAAGTTGTTGCCGCAACCGCAGACCACGGTGGTCTGCACGTACGCAGGATGAATGCCGGTCTTCATAGGTCCTCTTCTGGGTCTGGTCGCCGGGTCGTCCACCGGGTCGGTGTACGGACGTGAACCGGTACCTGAGGTGTGCGGATCCCAGTATGCCAGTTCGCGCTTCACCTGCCCAAATGCAGTGCCAGGTGTGATCCGGACGCCGAGTGGGTATCCGTCTGGGCAGCCGCGGTCGGCGCGCCGCGGATGGGCGTCCTGTCCGGGCACCCGCAGGGTCGATCTCCCCCGACGGGGGCGGCGAGCACCCCGCCGGAACGATCGTTCGGTTCCGGCCATGAGGTGACACCGGATGGCCGGCCTGCCTGAAGTACCCGCCCGGGCCCGCGGCCGGACGTCGGCGCGCCGGCCCGGTTGTCGGGAAATCGGCGTGGCTGTGGTGCCGAGGCGACTTCACCTGTTGGCAGGTGCGCCTAGCGGGTTAGCGGGTCAGTCGATGTCGTCCGGGGCGCCCGGTGCGGTCTTGGACACCTGAACCAGGAACTCGTAGTTGGTTTTGGTCTTGCGCAGTTGGCTCATCAGCAGGTCGATGGCCTGGTGGCTGTCCAGACCGGACAGCACCCGGCGCAGCTTGTGCACGATCGCGAACTCATCGGGGGACAGCAGTAATTCGTCCTTGCGGGTGCCCGATGGGTTGACGTCGACGGCCGGGAACACCCGGCGCTCGGCGATCTTGCGGTCCAGTTTCAGTTCGGCGTTGCCGGTGCCCTTGAACTCCTCGAAGATCACCGTGTCGCCGGTGGAGCCGGTCTCGACCATCGCGGTCGCGATGATGGTCAGCGAGCCGCCGTGCTCGATGTTGCGCGCTGCGCCGAGGAAC
>VERS01000409.1 GCA_018882545.1 Mycobacterium sp. | reverse complement strand
GTGGGCGGCGGCCCAGCGCTGGCTGCGCACCGCGAACGGCATGTGCACGACGTAGGCCGCGATGATCAGCATGATCAGCAGGTAGGGGAACACGAACGCGCCGGCTGCGACGATCGCCACCAGGGCCAGCAGCGGGGCGACCATATTCGGAGAAACCTTGAAGGTGTGAATCTTTCGCATCGGGATTCGGCTGACCACCAGCAGTGACACCGCGATCATCCAGACGATCACCACGGTCTCGGCGGCCTGGGTCGACCACCACGGTCCGGGCCACTGCATCTTGGCTGCCAGCGGGCCGATGGCGCCGATGGCCCCGGCCGGTGCCGGCATGCCGACGAAGTAGTCCTTGGTGTACTTGGGCTGGTCGGAGTCCAGCAGCGCATTGAACCGGGCCAGTCGCAACACGATGCACACCGCATAGAGCAACACCACGATCCAGCCGACACGGTTGTGGGACAGCAGTGTCGCGTAGACGATGAACGCCGGTGCGACACCGAAGTTCACAGCGTCGGCCAGCGAGTCGATCTCCTCGCCCATCCGGGAGGTGGCGTTGAGCACCCGGGCGATCCGGCCGTCGAGGGCATCCAGGATCGCCGCGGCGGCCAGCAGCGCCATGGCCTCGGTCGGGCGCCCGTCGAGGGCGAACTTCACCGACGTCATGCCCAGGCAGATCGCCAGGACCGTCGCGGCGCTCGGCAGGATCCGCCGGTTGATCGGGTTGACCCGGGGCCGGGGCTTCATCGCGGCAGCCGGGCCAGCACCGTCTCGCCGGCCAGCGCCCGCTGGCCCGGTTCGATGAGCACCTCCGAACCGGCCGGCAGGTAGGTGTCCAGCCGCGAGCCGAACCGGATCAGCCCGTAGGTGTCACCGATCTTCACCGTCTCGCCGGGATGCACATCGCAGATGATGCGACGCGCGATCAGCCCGGCGATCTGCACGACTACCACCTCATGACCTTCCGGGGTGCGGATCACAACGCTATTGCGTTCATTGTCCGCACTGGCCGTGGCCAGATCGGCGGAATGGAAGCTACCGGGGCGGTATTCGACGGCCAGCACCTCACCGCCGACCGGGGTGCGCTGGACGTGGGCGTCCAGCAGGGACAGGAAGATACTGATCCGGGGCCCCACATCGACTCCGCGCCCGAGTTCGTCGGGCACGGCGGCGTCTTCGATCAGACACACCTGTCCGTCGGCCGGTGCGACGACCAGGCCGGTCCGGGTGGGCGGTGTGCGGGGCGGATGACGGAAGAAACCGGCGTTGGCCCCGGCGACGGCCAGGCCCGCCCGGCGCACCCAGCGGTGGTTGCGGCCCAGCGCGGCCGCCGCCACCCCGGCGGCGATGAACGGGTAACCGGCGGGGTGCACCGGCGGGACCGCGGACCGGACCAGCGCGGCCAGCCGCTGCGGGCCGGACTGCAGGGCGTTGTCTGGGCGTCTGGCCATCGGGCTGAGTGTAGTCGCGCGGGATGCTAGGCGAGGTCCCAGATCTCCACCGGTTCCCCGGCGGAGATCCCGGTGACGTCCGGTCCGACGTCGAGCAGGCAGTTGGCCGTCGCCAGCCAGCGCAGGTGGTGGGAGGCGGGCGGGCCGTAGCTGGCGACGGTGCCGGTGGCGGGGTCGTACACGCCGCGACGGAACTGACGCTTGCCGGCCGGGGAGGTGATCGCCTCGGCCAGCGTCGCGCTCCGGTGGGGACGATGCGGGTCCGGCATCCCCATCGCCGCGCGCAAAGCGGCCCGCAGGAACACCTCGAAGGACACCAGCGCGCTGACCGGGTTGCCGGGCAGCGCGACGATGCCGCGGCCGTCGGCGAGGGTCCCGGCGCCCTGTGGCATCCCCGGCTGCATCGCCACCTTGACGAACTGCACGCCGGTACCGTCCCCCGGCCCGAAGGCGTCCTTGACCACCTCGTAGGCGCCCGCACTCACCCCGCCGGAGGTGATCACCAGATCGCATCGTCCGGCGTAGGCGGCCAGGACGGCGCGGAACTGATCGGCGTCATCGCCGCACGTCGCCACCCCGGCCACCTCCGCTCCGGCCTCGCGCACCGCCGCGGCCAGCATGATGCCGTTCGACTCGTAGATCTGACCGGGCCGCAGCGCGGTTCCGGCGGGGATGAGCTCCGAACCGGTTGACACCACCAGCACCCGCTGACGGGGTACCACTGTCAACTCCGAAAGCCCCAGTGCGGCGGCCAGTCCCAGCGCCGCCGGGCTGACGATCTGCCCGGATCTCAGCACCGTGGTACCCACCGTGACGTCCTCGCCGGCCCGTCGGATGTGTTGTCCGGGCTTGGGTGCGGCGGCGATGGCGACGATCTCGACGCCGGCGTCGGTCAGTTCCACCGGCACCACCGCCGTCGCGCCGTCCGGCACCGGGGCGCCGGTCATGATGCGGTGTGCGGTGCCCGGGGCCAGTGTCAACCTGTCGGTGCGGCCGGCCGGGATGTCCTCGACCACCGGCAGTCGCACCGGACTGCCGGGTTCGGCGGCGGCGACGTCGGCGGCCCGGACCGCGTAGCCGTCCATCGCGGAGTTGTCGAACACCGGCAGCGACAGCGGTGCGGTCACGTCGGCGGCCAGGGTCAGACCCTCGGCGTCGGGCAGCGCCACCGCGACCGGGGTCCGGGCTTGGATCAGGCCGGTGACGACGCGCTGATGCTCTTCGACGCTGCGCATGCCCGCCGTCACACCGGATAGCTGACGCCGGTCAGTTCCTCGGAGACCTTCCACAGCCGTTCCTGAACGGCGACGTCTTTGGACTGTGCGCTGGAGTCGACCAGTGTCGGATAGCCCCGCAGTTCCCGAAACCCGTCCGGGCCGTAGTACTCCCCGCCCCGCGCCGCCGGGTCGGTGGCGGCCAGCAGAGTGGGCAGCGCACCCATCTCGGCGGTGTTCAGCAGCTTCCCGGAGAGCCAGCTGACCCCGGGCAGGTTCGCGCCGGGTAGGTGCCTGGTCAACTCGGTGGCGGCCACCCCGGGATGGGCGGCCACCGCGATTGTCTTGGTGCCCTTGGCTTTCGCGGCGGCGGCGAGTCGTCGCTGCAGATCGTAGGTGAACATCAGGTTGGCCAGCTTGGACTGGCCGTACGCCGCGACCCGATCGTATTTGCGGCGTTCCCACTGCAGGTCCTCGAAGTCGATCCTGGCCCGGATGTTGTGGGCGATGCTGGCCACCACCACGACCCGGGAGCCGTCGACCTCGAGCAAGTTCGGCAGCAGCAGTCCGGTCAGGGCGAAGTGGCCCAGATGGTTGGTGCCGAACTGCAACTCGAACCCGTCGGCCGTCGTCGACTTCGGCGGGTACATCACCCCGGCGTTGTTGATCAGCAGGTCGATACGCGGATAGTCGGCAGCCATGGCGGCGGCGGCCTGACGTACCGACG
>VERS01000408.1 GCA_018882545.1 Mycobacterium sp. | reverse complement strand
GGTGCACCCGCCGTTCCGCTGGCAGCGCCGCTACGCCGAGGGCTTCAGCGAGCAGGTGGCTTGGCTCGAGGAGCGCAGCGAGGTCCTCGTCGCGGTGGAGAACATGTTCCCGTTCCGTGCCGACCGGTTTTTCGGCTCCGGCCAGTCCTCCATCGAACGGATGCGACGCCGGGGCGGTCGCCCCGGTGCGGCGGTGTCGGCCTTCGCGCCCTCCTACGACCCACTCGACGGCAACCACGCCCACTACACACTGGACCTCTCCCACACCGCGACGGCGGGCACCGACGCTTTGGATATGGCCCGCCGGATGGGTGCGGGACTGGTGCACCTGCACCTGTGCGACGGCACCGGCGCATCCACCGACGAACACCTGGTGCCCGGCCGCGGCACCCAACCCACCCAGGAGGTCTGCCAGATGCTGGCCGGAAGCGACTTCGCCGGCCATGTTGTGCTGGAGGTCACCACCTCCGGGGCACGGACCAAAGCCGACCGCGACGCACTGCTGACCGAGTCGATCGAGTTCGCCCGTACCCATCTGCTGCGATGAGTTCCACGGTTCCGCGGTTCTCCGAGGCGATGGCCCTGACCCGCATTGATGATCCCCGGACCGACGACCGGTCCGGGACCTTCGAGGCCCATCTCAACGAGCACTGGACGATCGGGCCGAAGTTGCACGGCGGGGTGATGGTCGCGTTGTGCGCCAAAGCGGCCCGCGAGGCCTATCGGCTGGGCGCCGAGGACACTGTCCACCCGGTGGCGGTGTCGCTGAACTTCCTCTCCGCCCCCGATCCGGGCGTGGTGCGACTGGCCACCACAGTCCGCAAACGGGGCCGTCGGATCGGCCTGGTCGACGTCGACCTGGTGCAGGGTCAGCGGTCCTGCGTGCACGCCGCGGTCACCCTGGGGATGCCCGACCACGACGCGGACCCACTGTGGTCGGCCGACCCGGTGCGTCCGGTGATGCCGGTCGAACCGCCGGCAGATGTGGCCCCGATCGGGCCGGGGCATCCCGGAGCGGAAATCAACAAACTGGCCCGCGGCTGCCTGATCCACCCCAGCGTGGTCGAAGACCTCGCCGACGGCGCGGCGCCACGGTTCCGGATCTGGGTGCGGCCCCGGCTGGAACCGGTCGATGAGTTCTTCGCGCTGATGTGCGGGGATATCTCGCCGCCGGTGCCCTACGCGGTCGGGCGGCGAGGGTGGGCCCCGACTGTCCAGCTGACCGCCTACCTGCGGGCGCTGCCCGTGGACGGGTGGCTGCGGGTGCTGTGTAGCGCCTCCCAGATCGGTCCGGACTGGTTCGACGAGGATCACACCGTGGTCGACAGCACCGGGCGAATCGTGGTGCAAACCCGCCAGCTCGCACTGGTGCCCGGTCGGTAGGGTGCTGGCCTATGGCCAGGATCGCGATCATCGGCGGCGGCAACATGGGCGAGGCGCTGCTGGCGGGTCTGCTCAAAGCGGGACGCCCGAGCAGGGATCTGGTGGTCGCGGAGAAGGCCGCCGGCCGGGCCGCACACCTGTCCCAGACCTACTCGGTGCGGGTGACCGACCTCGCCGACGCGGTCGAGAACGCGGCCTTTGTGATCCTGGCGGTCAAACCGGCCGACGCCGAACCGGTGATCGCCGAGATCGCCGCGGCGGCAACCAGCGCCGAAGGCAACACCGTCGAGCAGGTACTGATCAGTGTGATCGCCGGTGTGACGACCGGTTTCTATGAGTCCCGGCTGCCGGCCGGCTCGCCGGTCATCCGGGTCATGCCCAATACCCCGGCGCTGGTTGGGGCCGGAGTGAGCGCACTGGCGGCCGGCCGCTTCGCGACCGCTGAGCAACTGGGGGAGGCAGCCGAACTTTTCGAGAGCGTCGGGGCGGTGCTGACCGTTCCGGAGAGCCAGATGGACGCCGTCACCGCGGTCTCCGGGTCGGGACCCGCGTACTTTTTCCTCTTCACCGAGGCGCTGATCGACGCCGCTGTGGCCGCCGGCCTGAGCCGGTCGGTCGCCACCGATCTCGCGGTTCAGACACTGGCCGGGTCGGCGGCCATGCTGCTGGATCGCACCGAGGCGGCCCAGCGGGACCGGTCGGGTCACCCCGACACCTCGGCGGCGGAATTGCGTGCCCTGGTTACCTCGCCGGGTGGCACCACCGCCGCTGGCCTGCGTGAACTGGAACGTGGCGGGTTGCGGGCGGCGGTCGCGGCCGCGGTGGAAGCCGCGAAAACCCGCTCTGAGCAGCTTGGAATTACATCAGAGTAATTAGAGGAATCTTGGACGGATTAACAAACACCCGTCGCAACAACCCCATTGGCCACGCTATTCTCCTTTCCAACGCCCGGGTTGGTGCCAGCGGTGGGGAAGCCGCTGGGACTGCCCGAGCCCGACCGATTGGGTTGCGATGACGTCTTTTAATGGGCGGGACTCCGCCGGCGGAAAGTCGGCGCGCGACGCCGGTGCGGCCGAGGGTCAGGCGGTAGCCAAGACCCAGTTCATGACCGTCGCTGAAGTCGCCACCCTCATGCGTGTCAGCAAGATGACGGTGTACCGGCTGGTGCACAACGGGGAGCTGCCGGCCGTCCGGGTTGGCCGCTCATTCCGCGTCCACGCGAAGGCTGTCCACAACCTGCTGGAGACCTCCTACTTCGACGCCGGGTAACCACCCGCGCCCGCGCGCCCGGGTCCGGGCCGCACCTGGAGGAATCCAGTGCCCCCGGCGTCCCCGGGGACAGCTGGCTAACGGTCGGGCGCTCCCCTTGGGTAAGGTGATTCGACACAGGCACGCCCGGTCCGGGCGTTTCGGCACTGAGGTAGCGGAGTTCATGGGTTCAGTCATCAAGAAGCGGCGCAAGCGCATGTCGAAGAAGAAGCACCGCAAGCTGCTGCGTCGCACTCGAGTCCAGCGCAGAAAACTCGGCAAGTAAAGGTTCCGGGCCCGCGACCGCGCACGATGCCGGTCCGGGCCGTCGACCGATAGGCTTCGCGGTATGGATCCCGGCCGGCCCGGCGTCGACCCCCAAGACCACCCCAAAGTGGTGCTGGTGACCGGTGCGTGCCGCTTCCTGGGCGGCTACCTCACGGCGCGACTGGCGCAGAACGCGCAGATCCACAAAGTCATCGCCGTTGATGCGATCGCCCCCAGCAAGGACCTGCAACGCCGGATGGGCCGGGCGGAGTTCGTTCGCGCCGACATCCGCAACCCGTTCATCGGCAAGGTGATTCGCAACAGCGATGTCGACACCGTCGTGCATGCGGCGGCGGCCTCCTACGTTCCCCGGTCAGGTGGCGGGGCCACTCTCAAAGAGCTCAACGTGATGGGGGCCATGCAGCTTTTCGCAGCCTGCCAGAAAGCGCCGACGGTGCGGCGGGTCGTGTTGAAGTCCACCTCGGAGG
>VERS01000407.1 GCA_018882545.1 Mycobacterium sp. | reverse complement strand
GTCGCCGTCAAGGCACCGGGCTTCGGTGACCGCCGCAAGGCGATGCTGCAGGACATGGCCATCCTCACCGGCGGCCAGGTCATCAGTGAGGAGGTCGGCCTGACTCTGGAGAACGCCGACACCTCGCTGCTGGGCCGTGCCCGCAAGGTCGTCGTCACCAAGGACGAGACCACCATCGTCGAGGGCGCCGGTGACCCGGAGGCCATCGCCGGTCGCGTCGCGCAGATCCGCTCGGAGATCGAGAACAGCGACTCCGACTACGACCGCGAGAAGCTGCAGGAGCGTCTGGCCAAGCTGGCCGGCGGTGTTGCGGTGATCAAGGCCGGCGCGGCCACCGAGGTCGAGCTCAAGGAGCGCAAGCACCGCATCGAGGACGCGGTGCGCAACGCCAAGGCGGCCGTGGAGGAGGGCATCGTCGCCGGTGGTGGCGTGGCTCTTCTGCAGGCGGCGCCGGCGCTCGATGACCTGAAGCTCACCGGTGACGAGGCCACCGGCGCCAACATCGTGCGCGTCGCGCTGTCGGCCCCGCTCAAGCAGATCGCCTTCAACGGCGGCCTGGAGCCGGGTGTGGTCGCCGAGAAGGTCACCAACTCGCCCGCCGGCGTCGGCCTGAACGCGGCCACCGGCGAGTACGAGGACCTGCTCAAGGCCGGCGTCGCCGACCCGGTCAAGGTCACCCGCTCGGCGCTGCAGAACGCGGCGTCCATCGCGGCGCTGTTCCTCACCACCGAGGCCGTCGTCGCCGACAAGCCGGAGAAGGCCGCCGCACCCGCTGGCGACCCGACCGGTGGCATGGGCGGTATGGACTTCTGAGTCCCACAACGGAAAAGCCCGGCTCGCTTCGCGAGCCGGGCTTTTTCGTTATGCCCACTGTGAGCCCTATGCACAGGATCGCGCCGATTGGCCTGCACAGGGCACACACTCGTCGACGTCCACGCCGATGCTGCCGCCATGGAACCGTTCATCGGAAGCGCCGCCGTGCGGCGCGGGGTACTGACTCGCCACGTACTCGCCCGGGACTACCGCGCTGTGTACCGGGACGCCTACATTCCGCGAGGGCTTGAGATGACTGCACTCGTGCGCGCGCAAGCGGCATGGCTGTCCACCGGGGCTACTCTGTGCGGTCTGTCCGCAGCGGCAGCCTGGGGCACCAAATGGCTGGATCCGGCGGCGCCGGCCGAGATCTTGAGGAGCAACCGGCACCGCCAGCGCGGCATGGTCATCCGCACTTACCGGGTGGATGACGACGAGCTATCCCTGTCCGGCAGCCTGCCGGTCACCACGGCGGCGCGGACGGCCTTCGACATCGGACGTGGCTATCCCACCGGTAAGGCGGTGCCGATCCTGGATGCACTGCTGGCAGCCACCGGCGTCAACGTCGCTGACGTCGCGCGAATCGCGCAACGATGGCCCGGCGTCCGTGGGGTGCGGCACCTGGAGTCCGTCCTCGGATTGGTGGACAGTGGGGCCGAATCACCGCAGGAGAGCCGACTGCGGCTCATCCTCGTGCGGGGCGGTCTACCCCCACCGGAAACCCAGATCGCATTCCGCGACTTGCGCATTCGGGTCGATATGGGCTGGCGGGAATGGAAAGTCGCCGTCGAGTACGACGGCATTCAGCATTGGTCGGACGCCCGACAGCGGGCCTGGGACATCGAGCGGATTGCGCTGCTCGAGGCGGCGGGCTGGGTGGTCATTCGGGTGAGCGCGGCGATGCTCAGCCGTCCGGAGGGCGTCATCGAACGTATCCGCACCAAGCTGCGTGCTGCCGGCTGCCCGATCTGACGTCGAGTGTGCGGCCTATGCAGATGTACAGGCGAATTCAGCTGCATAGGGTGCACATTCGGTGCTAGCCGGCCGGGTAGGGCGCGGGCTGGCGGCCGCGGATCAGCCGCCCGGGACGGGCCGCCGTCGGCACGCCGTTTTCGGCGATGACCTCCCCGGAGACGATCGTGGCCGTGTAGCCGTCGGCGGTCTGATCCAGGCGCCGCCCGCCCGCGGGCAGGTCGTAGGCGATCACCGGCGTGTGCAGGATCAGCCCGGCGTGGTCGATGACGTTGAGGTCGGCCTTGTAGCCGACGGCGATACGGCCGCGGTCAGCCAGACCGGCCACCCGGGCCGGCACCGACGTCAGCAGTCGCACCGCCTCGGCCACGCTCAACCGCCCGTCGGCGCGGTCCCGCGCCCAGTGCGCCAGCACGAAGGTGGGATAGCTGGCATCGCAGATCATCCCGTAGTGCGCGCCGCCGTCGCCGAGGCCCAGCACCACATCATCGCGGCGGATCAGCTCACCGACGGTGTCCAGCGAGTTGTTCTCGAAGTTGGCCAGCGCCACCAGCATCATGGCGTGCCCGTCGTCGTCGAGCAGCCTGTCGTAGGCCTCCTCCAGCGGGCTCACCCCGCGGGCCCGGGCCCGGGCCAGGATGCTGTCCCCGGCCGACGGCTCGTAGTTCGCCGGTTCGGTCAGCGGGAACATCCACTGCCAGGACTGCGCGAAATACATGAACGGATGCCCCGCGCCCGGCTTGTCGGCCAGGATCTGGGACCGCACCTCCGGCTTGCGCATCTGGGCAACCCGTTGGGCCAGGGGAAGTTCGGCGATCGCCTGGTAGCTGGGGTAGAGCGCGAACGGGTTGGCGGTAAGCTCCAAACCGATCACCAGACCGATCGGCCGGGCGAAAACCTGCGCGGTGATGTCGGCGCCGGAGCTGTTGAACTTCTCCACCAGATTCACCGCGCCCGGCCAGATCGGCGCGCCGGAGTTGCCGGTAGTCAGCGTGAAGGTGACGGCCAGTCCGGCGTCGGTGGCGGCCTCGAAGACCTCCTGCAGCACTCCTTCGTAGCCGCCCGCGGCGATGTCGGGGATGAACTGCAATAACCCCCCGCCTGCGGGTGTATGTGATGGGACAGCGGGGAGCCGACCGCGAGCCTGCCACACCGGAGGACCTGGCGCTGATGCGCAAGCTGGCGGCCGAAGCCATCCAGGTGGGCGCACTGGGGGTTTCGTCGTCGCGCTTCGCCTTCCACAAGACCGGCAGCGGCGCACCGATTCCCACCTACGGTGCTGCCTACGAGGAGATTTCGGCGATCGCCGCGGGGGTGGCCGACGGCGGCGGCGAATGGGGTAGGTACGCCGCGACGTCGATGTCCCGCCGCCGGCTCTCCAGGGCGTTCAGGAACTCCGGAAAGGTCTCCCAGTCCCAGGGCAACCCGTCGGTCATCACCACGCCGGGGATGTCCTCCACGCCGGCCATCACGTCGACCAGGACGTCGTGGTCTTCTTTGCGGCACGGCGCGAAGCCGACGCCGCAGTTGCCCATCAGCGCGGTCGTCACGCCGTGCGACGACGACGGTGAGCAACGGTCCGACCAGATCGCCTGACCGTCATAGTG
>VERS01000406.1 GCA_018882545.1 Mycobacterium sp. | reverse complement strand
GTTCGGTCTGTTCGGGGCGCTGGCGCTGATGGCCGCAGCGGTAGTTCTCTTCCAGTCCCAGCGCGCTGAGAACGCACTGACCGGCGAGGACGAACTGGCCATCCGCAGCCTTCTGGACGGTTGGGGCAAAAACGACTCGCTGGGTTATTTCGCCACCCGCCGAGACAAGTCGGTGGTCTTCGCCCCCAACGGCCGCGCCGCCGTCACCTACCGGGTCGAAGCGGGTGTCTGCCTGGCCAGCGGCGATCCGATCGGGGATCCGCGCGCCTGGCCGCAGGCCATCGCGGCCTGGCTGGAGCGGTGCCGCGACTACGGGTGGGCGCCCGGGGTGATGGGCGCGAGTTCGACCGGAGCGCAGGCCTACCGGGAAGCCGATCTCAGCGCCCTGCAACTCGGCGACGAGGCGATCCTGTATCCCGACAAATTCCGGCTCTCCGGAGCCGAGATGCGGGGGGTTCGACAGGCGGTGACCCGGGCGCGCCGGGCCGGGGGGTCGGTCCGGATGCGCCGCCACCGCGATCTGAGCGAAGCGGAGATGGCCCAGGTCATTGCGCGCGCTGATGCGTGGCGCGATACCGAGACCGAGCGCGGGTTCTCGATGGCGCTGGGCCGACTCGGCGACCCGGCGGACGGCGACTGCCTGCTGGTGGAGGCCATCGACCACGACGAGGGCGGCGAGCGCGCCGACGCCGGCGATCAAGTCGTCGGGATGCTGTCGTTTGTGCCGTGGGGTTCCGGTGGGCTGTCGCTGGACCTGATGCGCCGCTCACCTCAGTCCCCGAACGGCACGGTGGAATTGATGGTCAGCGAGTTGCTGCAGCAGGCCGACACCGTTGGTGTGAACCGGGTTTCGCTGAACTTCGCGATGTTCCGGTCGGCGTTCGAGGAGGGCTCGCGGTTGGGCGCCGGGCCGGTGGCCCGGCTGTGGCGGGCACTGCTGGTGTTCTTCTCGCGCTGGTGGCAACTGGAGACGCTGTACCGGTCGAATATGAAATACCAGCCCGAGTGGGTTCCCCGGTTCGCCTGCTACGAGGACACCCGCCTGATCCCCCGGGTCGGGGTCGCATCGGTCATCGCGGAAGGCTTCCTGGTGCTGCCGTTCTCCCGGCGGCCCAAGCAGCACACCGGACAGCATTCGGCGGTGCCGCACCGGATCGTCACGGACAACGCCCCGGGTGGTGCGCCCGCCGATTTCGCCGAGACCGCCGAACAGCGGCTGCCCGAGCAGGTTCGGGTGCGGCTGGCCAAGCTGCGGGCGCTGCGGGAACAGGGCATCGACGCCTACCCTGTGGGCAACCCGCCGACGCACACGATCGCGGCAGCGATCGCGGCCGACGACGGGGTCCCGGTCGTGGTGGCGGGGCGCGTGCTGCGCACCCGGGACTACGGCGGAGTGACGTTCGCGAGCCTGCGGGACTGGTCCGGCGATGTCCAGCTGCTCTTGGACAAATCGGAGCTGGACTCATCGGCGCCGGAGCACACGGACTTCGCCAGTGTCGACCTCGGCGATCTGGTCGAGGTGACCGGCCGGATGGGCTACAGCAAGAACGGCACCCGCTCGGTGCTGGTCAACCGCTGGCGCCTGCTCGGCAAGTGCTTGCGGCCGCTCCCGGACAAGTGGAAGGGCCTGTCCGACCCGGAGGCGCGAGTCCGGGCCCGCTATGTGGATCTGGCGATCAATCCGGCGGCTCGCGATCTGATCCGAGCCCGCAGCGACATCCTGCGGTCGATCCGGGAGACGTTGTTCGCCAAAGGTTTCCTGGAGGTCGAGACCCCGATCCTGCAGCAGATCCACGGCGGAGCCAACGCGCGCCCGTTCCAGACCCACATCAACGCCTACGACCTGGACCTGTACCTGCGCATCGCACCGGAGCTATATCTCAAGCGGCTGTGCGTCGGCGGGGTGGAACGTGTTTTCGAACTCGGACGGGCCTTCCGCAATGAGGGCGTCGACTTCAGCCACAATCCGGAGTTCACCCTGCTGGAGGCATACCAGGCCCACGCCGACTACCGGGTCTGGATCGACGGCTGCCGGGAGCTGATCCAGAACGCCGCCACGGCGGCCAACGGTTCCCCGGTGGTGATGCGCCCGAACCCGGACGGCTCCGGCGGCCTTGTGCCGGTGGACATCTCCGGGCCGTGGCCGGTGAAGACCGTCCACGACGCCGTCTCCGAGGCGCTGGGGCACCCCCTCGACACCGACACCGAACCGCCGGAGTTGCGCCGGCTGTGCGACGGCGCCGGCGTCCCGTACCTGAGTCACTGGGACTCCGGTGCGCTGATACTGGAGTTGTACGAGCGGCTGGTCGAGGAACACACCGAACAGCCCACCTTCTACACCGACTTCCCTACCTCAGTGTCGCCGCTGACGCGGCCGCACCGAAGCCGGCGCGGCGTCGCCGAGCGATGGGACCTGGTCGCCTGGGGGGTCGAACTGGGCACCGCCTACAGCGAGCTCACCGATCCGGTCGAGCAGCGCCGCCGCCTCCAGCAGCAGTCCATGCTGGCGGCCGGCGGGGACCCGGAGGCGATGGAACTCGACGAGGACTTCCTGGCGGCCATGGAGTACGCCATGCCGCCCACCGGCGGGCTGGGCGTCGGCGTGGACCGGGTCGTCATGCTGATCACCGGCCGCAGCATCCGGGAGACACTGCCCTTCCCGCTGGCCAAGCCGCGCTAACCTGCTCACTGTGACACGGTCGGGCGTCGACGGTCTCGCGCTGGCCGAGTCTGTACTGGCCGAGTCGATCGGCCCATTCCGCGGGCACCTCTCGCTGATGCACGGCTGGGTTCCGCTGGCCGCGCAGATCCTGGCCGGGGTGCTGCTGGTTCTCGCGATCGGCTGGCGGACCCGCCCGATGTCGCTGTTGCCCCGCGCGGGGGTTGTCGGCCTTGCGTTGATCGGGATTGCGCACTGGTACATCACCGCCAACGGACTGTCCGGTGAGCCGGCGCCGCGGCAGCTGTGGGTGTGGGTCGGACTGACCGGCCTGGCGCTCGGGGTGGCACTGCTGGGCTGGCGATCGGCGGACCGGTGGCGGCGGGTGGTCTCGATCCTGGCGGTGCCGATGGCGGCGTTGTCTGCCGGGTTGATGCTGAACCTGTGGGTCGGCTACTTCCCCACCGTCCAGGCCGCCTGGGGTCAGCTGACCAGCGGGCCGCTGCCCGGCCAAACCGATTCGGCTACCGTCGCCAAAATGCTTGCCACCCAAACGGTTCCAGCCAAGGGCAAACTGGTGCCGATCACCACGCCCTCGGATGTCTCGAAGTTCAAGCATCGCGGCGAGCTCGTCTACCTGCCGCCGGTGTACTTCGCCAGCAATCCCCCGCCGGCCCTGCCGACTGTGATGATGATCGGCGGGCAGTTCAACACGCCGGCGGATTGGATCCGAACCGCGAACGCGGTCCACACCATCGACGAG
>VERS01000405.1 GCA_018882545.1 Mycobacterium sp. | reverse complement strand
AGCGAATCCCCTGATGACATCTGTTCTTCCCGTTCACCCTTTGCACCCTCAGTTGGATCGGCCGGACCCCACCGGCACCCTCGCAGCGACGGTTGGCGTCACCCCGGTGCTGCGCGTCGCTGCCCCCTTCACCGATGACGAACGGGGGTTTTGGGCCAAGTTGGAGGGGTTCAACCCCGGCGGCATCAAGGACCGATCGGCCATGCACATGGTCGCCCGAGCAAAGGCTCGGGGTGACCTGCGCCCCGGGGCCCGGATCATCGAGTCCAGCAGCGGCACACTAGGTCTGGGCCTGGCGCTGGCCGGCATGGTGTACCGGCACCCGGTCACCGTAGTAACCGACACCGGGCTGGAACCGATCATCGTCCGGATGCTGTCGGCCTACGGCGTTCAGGTCGAGCAGGTCAACGAACCGCACCCGCAAGGCGGCTGGCAACAGGCCCGCCGCGACCGGGTGGCCCAGTTGCTGGCCGAGGACCCCGGGGCGTGGAATCCCGACCAGTACAACAACCCCGACAACGTCGAGGCCTATCGCGGGCTGGCCCTGGAGATGCACGCCCAACTGGGCCCCATCGACGTGCTGGTGTGCTCGGTGGGCACCGGCGGGCACTCGGCGGGCGTGGCGCGGGTGCTGCGCGAGTTCAACCCCGAGATGACGCTGATCGGGGTGGACACCATCGGCTCGACCATCTTCGGGCAACCGGCCCGGCCCCGCCTGATGCGCGGCCTGGGCTCGAGCATCTATCCGGGCAACGTGGACTACGCGGCGTTCAACGAAGTCCACTGGGTGGCACCGGCCGAGGCCGTGTGGGCGTGCCGGGAGTTGGCGGCCACCCATTACGCGACGGGCGGATGGAGCGTGGGTGCGGTTGCCCTGGTGGCCGGGTGGGCGGCCCGCAGACGTCCCGCCGCGGCCACCGTCGCGGCGATCTTCCCGGACGGCCCGCAACGGTACTTCGAGACCGTCTTCAACGACGACTACTGCCGCCAGCACCATCTGCTCGATGTCGCCCCTGCCACCGCACCGCTGACGATCGGCCACCCCGCCGAAACGCTGGTGAACTCCTGGACACGGTGCACGACCGTCCTCAACCCGACCGAGGCGGTGCGGTAGTGGACACCATGCGGGAATTCCGCAGCTTCGGCTGGCCCAGCCGACTGCTGATGATCAACCAGTTCGGCATCAACCTCGGCTTCTACATGCTGATGCCCTATCTGGCCGGCTACCTCGCCGGGCCACTCGGATTGGCGGCATGGGCGGTCGGGCTGGTGCTCGGGGTGCGCAACTTCTCCCAGCAGGGCATGTTCATCGTCGGCGGCACGCTCGCAGACCGGCTCGGCTACAAGCCTCTGATCGTGGCCGGCTGTCTGCTGCGCACCGCCGGATTCGGGCTACTGGTGTTCGCCCATTCGCTACCCGCGGTGCTGATCGCCTCGGCGGCAACAGGTTTCGCCGGGGCGCTGTTCAACCCGGCCGTGCGGGCCTACCTAGCCGCCGACGCCGGGCAGCGGCGGGTAGAGGCGTTCGCGTTATTCAACGTCTTCTACCAGGCCGGCATCCTGGCCGGGCCGCTGGTCGGCCTGGCGTTCATGGCCGTCGACTTCCGTCTCACCGCGGCATGCGCGGCGGCGGTGTTCGCGCTGCTGACGATCGCCCAGTTGTTCGCCCTGCCCCAGCATGACTGCGAGCCGACCGCGGACAAGACGTCGGTCCTGCAGGACTGGCGCACCGTCGTGTCCAACCGGTCCTTCCTGCTCTTCGCCGTGGCGATGATCGGTTCCTATGTGCTGACCTTCCAGGTCTACCTGGCGATGCCACTGCACGCAGCAGTCATCGCGCCCCAGCACTCCTCGGCCCTGATCGCCGCCATGTTCGCCGTGTCCGGTGCGGTCGCGGTGACCGCGCAGTTGCGGATCACCCGGTGGTTTTCCCAGCGGTGGGGCACGAGTCGTTGTCTGGTCATCGGGATGACGGTGGTCGCGCTGTCCTTCCTGCCGCTGATCCTGCTGCCCGACAACCGCTTCGGGACGGTGAGCGCCATCGGCGCCCTGTTGGTGAGCACCGCACTGCTGGCGATCGGATCGGCGGCGGTGTTCCCCTTCGAGATGGACACCGTGGTGGCGCTGGCCGGTGGACGCCTGGTCGGCACCCACTACGGCTTCTACAGCACCATCGTCGGCGTCGGCATCCTGGCCGGCAACGTCGCCGTCGGGGCGCTGGTGCAGGCCGCCTCGAAGCACGGCGCCGGCGCGCTGGTGTGGGGCGCACTGACCGGGATCGGGCTGTGCTGTGCCGCCGCTCTGCACGCACTGGCCCACAACGGCCATCTCCAGCACGACGCCGACCGCCAGGAGGTCAAAGCAGCACGGTGACCACCGAACTTCGCCCGCCCGGAATCAACGCACAACCCCTGCACGACAGGACAACACAGATGGAGGAACCATGTTCACATCCCTACGGCGCGTAGCCGGAGCACTCACCGTCAGCGCGGTGCTGGCCGTGATGACCAGCCCGGCCGCGGCGGCTCACGTCGACGCGAAACTCGACGGTACCGGCCCCGGAGGATTCGGGGTGGTCACCCTCGGAGTGCCCACCGAGGCCGGCAAGCCGGCCACCACCAAAGTCGAAGTGCGCATCCCCGACGAGACCCCGCTGCGCACGGTGCGGCCACAACCGGTGGCAGGCTGGAACGTCGAGGTCACCAAGCGCACGATCGACCCGCCCCTGTACAAGGACGACGGCACACCGGTCACCGAGGTGGTCAACACGGTGACCTGGACAGCCACCGGTGGGGGCATCCCCTCGGGCCAATTCGCGCAGTTCGCCCTCTATGCCGGACCGCTGCCCGATGCCGACACCCTGGCGCTGCCGACCACCCAGACGTTCTCCGACGGCAGCACCGAGGCATGGACAGAAGCGACCACGGGCGGGGACAAGCCGAAGTTCCCGGTACCGGCGGCGAGCATCACCAAGCCGGCCCGCAGCATGCTGCCCATCGTGGCCTGGTCGGCGCTGGGGATGGCGGTGATCGCTCTGGCGCTGGCCGTGTTCGGGATCGACCGGGCATCACGCCGGTCCCCCGCTGCCGGTCCGACCGCCGATGCCGAGGCGCTCACACCCTCACCGGCAAGCCGGTAGGGCGGGGCGTCGAGTGTCCTTGATGAAAGCGTGGATCCCGCTCACGGTGGCGGCCGTCGTCGCCACCGGGTGCGGGTCCGGCCCGGCAACCACAGCCGGCCCCTCCTCCACCCCACCCACTGCTGCGACCACCACACCGCCACCGGCCGATGAAACCCCTAGTCCGACAGCCGGACCCGTCATCACGGTCACCATCGCCGCGGGATCGGTCACCCCGACCAACGCCCAGGCCGAGGCCGCCGTGGGGCAACCGATCGTCCTGGCGGTGAGCAGCGACGTGGCCGACAG
>VERS01000404.1 GCA_018882545.1 Mycobacterium sp. | reverse complement strand
GCGCAGCGCGGCGTCGATGATGGCCGGCTCGGCGTGCTGGAAGGTGGGCTTCTGCTGAGCCCAGTCGATCTTCGGCAGAACCTGCAGCGCTGAATCTTTCGGTATCCGCGCGGCCACCCGCGACCACAGATCCATCACGCGCCTTTCTCGGCCAGCTTGCGGAGCATCGGCGAGCGGCCCTGCACCGGCACCGTGTACAGGGTGTGCCCGCCGACACCCCATCCCGCGAGTAACGCGTTGGCAGCCGACCAGCCGGTGGTGGCCGCCCGCTCCATCAAGGCTACCGGCAGGTCGATGCGGATTCCGTCACCGGCCAGCACCAGTCCCTCGACCGGCGTGGCGACCGTCGGGCGGTGCGCAAAGGAACCGGGCGAGAACAGCGGGCAGTCCTGTTTGAGCAGGACCCGCTCGGCCAGAATGCCGGCCCGCGCGGTCTCCGGGTAGAGCTGGTGCAGCCGGGCCAGCATCTTCTCCCGCAACACCTCGAACGGCGGCGGGTCCAGCGCTACCGAGTAGGAGTGCACCTCGACCACCGAACCGCCATGGGCGCTCGCCCACTGCGCCGCCTCGCGCTCGTAGTTGCTGACCACGCTGATGTTGTCCACGGGCTCCAGTCCGCCGGTGCCCAGGAAGGGCGGGCGGCCGGGTTGCACAGGTGCGTCCAGCCAGAGCCGCTGCACCGCGAACGGCGGCGCGACCTGCATGGCCCCCACCCGCCGGCGCCACTCGTCGTCGCCAAGCCCCGGTGAGGCGTCGACGATGCGCTGCAGGCCGGCTACGTCCGTGGCCAGCACCACACCGTCAGCGTCGATTGACTGGCCGTGGGAGGCGTTGACCCGCAGTCGCTTCGGGCCAGCGAGATCGACCGATTCGACCGACACCCCGGTGTGGAAGGTCACGCCCCTGCCGGACAGATACTCGCCCAGCGGGTTCCACAGCGCGGTGTCGAAGTTGGACTCGGCGACATCGAAGACCAGGCCCTCGTTGGAGCCCAGGAAATAGATGTGGAACATCGCGGCCAGTTCGGCCGCCGAGAGGCGTTCGGGTCGGGCGAAGAAGCTGCGGGCGAACACCTCGAAGGCGAGGTGGCGCGCGGCCTTCGGAAAGTTGATCTCGTCGAGGAACCGGCCGGCGTCGCGGTCGTCGAGTTGGTCGTAGATGCCGGGCACCGACACCGCCGCCAACGGGGCGGCCGCCCGGCCGTTGATCCGCACCAGGTCGCGGAACCGGAAGGTGGGGCTGCGCAGCGCGAAGACAACGGCGTTCCACGGCGGACTCTGCGGCAATCCGCGGAAAGTGTCACGGCGGCCCTCGCCGTCGATCAGCGGATAGTCTTCCACCGCTCGCAGCCGGGAGAGCCCGGGATCGCTGCGCCGCAACAACTCCCGCAGGTTGTAATACTGGCGGAAGAAGGCGTGGAAGCCACGGTTGTTGGCCACCTCGGTGCCGGCCAGTGGACCGTGGTCGATGCGCTCGGTCCAACCGGCGACCCGCCCGCCCAGATACGGCTCCCGCTCCAGGACCTCAACGGAGATATCCCGTTCGGCCAGTCCGGCGGCCGCGGCCAGGCCCGCGATGCCGGCCCCGACCACCACCACGTGCGGCCGTCGCCCGAGTGCACCGGCGCCGGGCCGCCCGGCCGGGGCGGGGTGGCTGACGCGACGCGGATCTTTCATTTCGCCTCTCCCAGGAACGTGTGCACGATATTGCGCTGCCATCCGGGCATGGTCTCGCTATGGACACCGGAGAAGCCGGCTGCCACCAGGCGCCGCTGGAACGCCGCGGCGCCGTCGAAGGCGTTGACGCTGCGCCACAGGTGTCGGTAGAGGGTGCTGTCACCGGTCTGGCGCCAACCCGCCGGGATGATGATCCCCCAGCAGACCGCATTCCAGATCGCTTGGGCTGCTTTGGAATCCCGAACCGAGTACTCGTGTACGGCCAGCGCAGCACCGGGGCGCAGCAGTTCGCGGAAGCGGCGCAGTTGCGCGTCCGGGTCGGCGAGATTGCGCAGCAGGTAGGCCGCCAGGATCCCGTCGAACGGACCCTGGACTCCGGCGGCGGCCAGGCCCTCGATCGGTGTGCGCACGAACCGCACCGAATCCGGCCACGTCTTGGCCGCAGCCTGCTCGAGCATGCCCGCCGAGGCGTCTACCGCGACGATCTCGGCGTGCGGGGCGGCCTCCAGCAGCGCCGCGGTGGAGGCACCCGTGCCGCAGCCGGCGTCGAGCAGTCGAAGCCCCCGACCGCCGCCGGGGATGCGCAACCGGCGGGCTGAGATCCGCAGATGGTCGTGATACCCGGGGTTGGAGCCCACCAACCGGTCATAGGCCGCCGCGCCGACGTCGAAAGCCCCGGGCACCTCCGGCCGCGAAAGCCCGGTGCGGGGAACCCCACGCTGTCCATTCCTCATCGCGCCCTCACGAACGGCCCCATTCAGGCGGCGAGCCGGCGGGCCTTGCGGGCGCGCACCAGGCCAGTGGCGAACACCTGCAGCCGCCGCCCCTTCCCCACCGAGGCGCGCTCACTGAACACCGCGAAGTCAAGGTCCTCGATGCGGTCGAGAATCTCCGAGTAGAGGGTGAAAGCCGTTGTCACGCAGGGCCGCGACTGTGGGGCCAGCAGCGGGATACCTCTCTGGGCTTCCCGGTAGATGGCACGCGTGATCTCGTGCTGGGCGGCCAGCGCCTGGCGGACCCGCGGGTCGGTGCGCCGGGTGTCATGACACCACATCAGCAACTCGCGGTCCACTCCGAATGCGGCGAGTTCGTCAGCGGGCAGGTAGACCCGGTTGCGGTCCAGGTCCTCGCTGATGTCGCGCAGGAAGTTGGTCAGCTGGAACGCCCGGCCCAGCGCCTCGGCGGCCGGCTCGGCGTCCGACAGCGGTCCCACCGTTCCGAGGATCGGCAACATCTGCAGACCGATCACCTCCGCCGAGCCGCGCATGTAGCGGTTCAGCGCCGGCCGGTCGGGATAGTCCGAGACCGTCAGGTCCATCCGCATCGACGTCAGGAAGTCGTCGAACAAGCTCAGCGGGATCTGATAGGTCCGTGCGGTGTGCAGCACCGCCGGCAGTACCGGTTCGCTGGCCGCCGCGGCGGCGTCGCCCCGGAAGAACCGCGCTGCCAACTGCTCCAGTCGGGCCTCCCGGTCGGCGACAGTCGCTTCGGAGTTCAGGTCGTCGAGGATGTCGTCGGCGTACCGGGCGAAGCCGTAGAGGGCGTGCACGGCGGGTCGCTGCGACGGGGTGAGCAACCGGGTGGCCAAAAAGTAGGTCCGACCGTGTTCGGCGTTGAGCCGCCGGCAGTAGCGGTAGGACTCCCGCAGCCGTTCGTCGGAGATCCCGGCGGCATGCAATTCGGGGTGGATCATGCCGTCGCCTGCTTGGCCGAAATCACCGTCGGGCGTCTCTTGTCAACCGGCCCGGTGATG
>VERS01000403.1 GCA_018882545.1 Mycobacterium sp. | reverse complement strand
GGTTACTACACCAGCGATCCCCAAAAAGAGCAGTTTGCTGGTCAACCCGCCGCGAGCCACCGACTGGACGGGTGTCAACTTTCAGCTCCCGATTTGCCTTGCGGCAAACATCCCCGTACGATCGGGGGGGCCGTCCGACGATGGCGCACAGCAAAGCGTGACCCCGCCGAATCGGCGGGCCGAAACCGAAGGAAACGTTCATGGCGTCTCGTTCCAAGCCCCTGATCTCGGCAGCAGCGCTGGCGAGCGCCGCGGCGATCGCCGTAGCGACACCGGTGTTGGCACCCAACCTCGGCGTGCCCACCCCGGCGGCCCTGTCGCAAGCTGCCTACGAGCTCACGACCTTCTCCGATGTGCTGTCCATCCCGGCGGTGGTGTGGACCGACATCCTCTTCGGCAACACCGACTGGGGCGGCACCCTCGGGCCGGACACCTACGGACCGGACTGGGCGGCTCCCCAGGACGCCCTGCTGTGGCCCGCGTACGTCAACCCGTGGGCCGCCTACTGCAACAACAACTGCACCCAGACCGGTATCCCCGGGATCACCTACCTCTTCCTGGACGCCCTGATCAACGGCGACGGCAACGGCTGGCAGGACGGCGATGGGCCGGACAACTGGCCGATCAGTTTCGTCAACTACTTCGCCGAGCCCAACGGCTTCTTCCAGATCGCCGGCGGTGGCGGCAGTTCGCCGGCTTTCCAGTACGAATTCCTCGGGTACAGCGCAGTGGCTTGGTATGCGCTGCAGGGAACGCTCGGCCAGGCGGTGCCGGCGTTGACGATCCCGATCGCGGGCTTGTTCTGGGGCACTCAGAACGCGTCGGTTGCCTACAACCTCGCGCTGTCCGCGGTCGCCGGATTGCTCCAGTCCGTCCCGGTGGTCGGCCCGTTCGCCGGCAACAGCATCCTGGCCTACCTCGGCGACCTGGCGGTCGACCCGGAGAACCCCAGCCTGGGCTTCTACCAGTTCGGCCTGTCGGGTGTCCTTAACTACTGGATCGACATCGTGACCGGCTCGACGCCGTTCCCGACCGGGACGACCGCGCCGGCCGCGGGCGCCGCTTCGCTGGCCGCGGCCGCCACGGCCGCCGACTCCGCGCTAGCGAGCACCGCGCCGGTAACGGCAGCCGTGGCTGAGGTCGCCAAGCCGGCGGTGGCTGAGGTCGTCGAGGCCCCGGCCGCGGAGGTGCCGGCCGGCGCTCCGGGCGCATCTGCCCCGGCCGTCGAGTCCGGGCAGAGCGCTCCGGCGGTGGGCGAGGCCCCGGCGGTCGAGACTCCGGCGGCCGAGGAAGGTGCTCCGACCGTGGCCGATGACGCCCCGGCGATCGAGATCGAAGAGGTCGCCCCCGAGGTCGACACCAAGCCGGTCGACGTCCCTGCGGAGGCGCCGGACATCGACGTCGCCGATCTCCCGGACGACTTCGACACGGCCGACAGCGGCCCGGCCGAGGCCCCCAAGGGTTCGATCGGCGCCGACACCAACGCCGATAGCGACAGCGGGCCCGCCGCCGGGCCGGCTAAGGCCGAGGCCGACACCGATGCTGCCGACACAGGTGACAGCAGCGGTGCCGGTGACAGCAGCGGCGCCGGGGCCAGCGCCGAGTCCGACAAGGGCGACAGCGAGAACTGACTAGGTCACCTCGAAGGCCCCCTCCGGCGGAGGGGGCCTTCGTGTTTCGTCTAATCCGAGCCGGTTTTGCGCTTGCGGCGTTTGACGCCCACACCACCCCACAGTGAGAAGCCCTTTACGGTGACGGTGGGCGCTCCCGGTGTACCGGCGCCGTCGACTTTCCGGTCGAAACCGCCCATCACCCCGCGGCCCTTCAGTTCGACGTTGACCTCCGGCGGCACCAAGATCGTCTGCCCGCCGAAGATCGAGTAGGCGTGGATTTCGACGTCCGGTGAGGTGAAGTCGGCGTAGCGCAGATCGACCACCCCCCCGCCGAACAAGGTGAAGGTGGTCAGCCGGCCGGGGATGTTCCAGCGGCCGCGGCGTTCGAAGCCGCTCAGGACTGCCAGCAGCATGGTCGACGGCGCGGGCCGGCACTTGTGCCGTCGGTATTCGATCGCCTCGGGCAGGTCGCAGGTCAGCCGCTCGAGTTGATCGTAGGTCGATGCCGAATAAGCCTTCGCGAGCCGACCTTCGTACTCGGCGAGGGTCAACCGGCCATTGGCGGCGGCTTCGCCGAGCAACTGGGCGGCCTGGATACGGTCGTCGTCGGAGGCCCGCATAGCGTCACCCGGCGAAACGTTGCTCATGCTCATGACGGTCCGAGCGTACGACCCGCACGACCGCCACGAAAGGTCCGAGGCGGCAGCGGCTATCCGTCGGCCCACCGCGGCGGCCGTTTCTCCAGGAAAGCCAACATGCCCTCGCGAGCCTCCGCGGAGACGAACAGCCGGGCCGACTCGTCAGCCAGTCGCTCGGCGTCCCGGTCGAAACCGGCCAGCACCGCGGCGGTGGTGAGCGCCTTGGACGCGGCCAGCCCCTGCGGCGAGGCCTTGCCCAGTTCCGCGGTCAGCGTGTCAACCGCGAACCCGACGTCCTCGGCGGTGGCGGTGACCAGGCCGATCTTCGCCGCCCGGCGGGAATCGAAGATCTCCCCGGTCAGGCAGTACCGGGCGGCGGCGCGGGCACTCAACTTCGGGAGCAGAGTCAGCGAGATGATGGCCGGCGCCACCCCGATCCGCGCTTCGGTCAACGCAAAGCTGCAGCGCGGCCCGGCGATGACGATGTCGCAGGCCCCTACCAGGCCCATCCCGCCCGCCCGCACGTGGCCGTCAATCGCTCCGATCACCGGAACCGGGCACTCGACGATCGACCGCAGCAACGCGGCCAGTTCATGGGCCCGCACGGCCGCAGCCGACTGCGGGTCCGCGCCGGTGGCCTCTGACAAGTCGGCGCCCGCGCAGAAGGTACCGCCGGTGTGGCCCAGCACCACCGCACGTGTCGCGGGGTCGTCGGCCGCTCTACGCAGCCCGTCGCGGAGCTGGGCCACCAGAGCCGAGGACAGCGCGTTGCGGTTGTGCCGGGAGTCCAGGGTCAGCCGCGCGACGTGACCGTCGACTGCGAAGGATACGAGTGTGTCGGCCATGGTCGCGATCAGTATGACCGGGGTAGGCCCAGCGACGTCTGGGCGACGAAGTTGAGGATCATCTCCCGGCTCACCGGGGCAATGCGGGCCAGTCGGGAGCCGACCAGCATTGCGGCCACCCCGTACTCCTGGGACAGACCGTTGCCGCCCATGGATTGAACCGCCTGGTCCACGGCCCGGGTGGAGGCCTCAGCAGCGGCGTATTTGGCCATATTGGCCGCCGCGGCCGCGCCCGTATCGTCGCCCGCGTCGTAAAGGATGGCGGCTTTCTGCATCATGAGTTTGGCCAGTTCCAGTTCGATGTGGTTCTGCGCGAGGGGATGTGCGATGCCCTGATG
>VERS01000402.1 GCA_018882545.1 Mycobacterium sp. | reverse complement strand
GATACCACCCGTCGAGCTCGGGTGGGATCGCCCCCACCACCGGCAGGTCGTACTCGGTGAGTTCGTCGGGGACCGGGGCGTAGTTGCCCCGCATGTGAAACGGCGTGCCGCCGTCTGCTCCGGCGTTGACGGAGTCGGCGGTGGGCAGGTTACCGAGGTCTTCGGCGGTCTGGGTCATGCCTCCACTGTTACACCACCGGGCCGTTCCGGCACCCTTTCCGCACCCGTTCCATGGGTCGGCTACCCCTCGACGTTGACCCAACCCAGGGTTCGGTCCACCGCCATATGCCAACCCGCATAGCCCTTGGCGCGCTGTTCGTCGGTCCACTTCGGGGTCCACCGGCGGTCCTCCTGCCAGTTGGCCCGCAGATCCTCCGGATCCGACCAGTACCCCACGGCCAGGCCGGCCGCGTAGGCCGCGCCCAGCGCCGTCGTCTCCGGCACCTTCGGCCGCACCACGTCGACCCCGAGCACGTCGGACTGGATCTGCATGCACAACTCGTTGAGCGTCACCCCGCCGTCGACTTTGAGCACCGCCAATCGGACGCCGGAGTCGGCTTCCATGGCCTCGACCACATCGCGACTCTGGTAGCAGATCGCCTCCAGGGTGGCCCGCGCGATGTGGGCGTTGGAGTTGAACCGGGACAGACCCACGATCGCCCCGCGGGCGTCGGAGCGCCAGTACGGGGCGAACAGCCCGGAGAACGCCGGCACGAAGTAGATGCCGCCGTTGTCCTCGACCTGCGAGGCCAGCGCTTCGCTGTCCGCGGCGCCGCCGATGATGCCGAGCTGGTCACGCAGCCACTGCACCGCCGAGCCCGTGACCGCGATCGAACCCTCAAGGGCATAAACGGGTTTCGCGTCCCCGAACTGGTAGCACACCGTGGTGAGCAGTCCATTGGTGCTGCGGACGATGTTCTCGCCGGTGTTGAGCAGCAGGAAGTTGCCGGTGCCGTAGGTGTTCTTGGCCTCGCCGGGCTTCAGGCACACCTGCCCGACCATCGCGGCCTGCTGGTCGCCGAGGCTCGCAGTCACCGGAACCTCGCCGAGCATCGGGCCGTCAGCGAGGGTCATCCCGTACGGCTGCGGTGAGGACGAGGGCCGGATCGCGGGCAACATCGCCCGGGGAACGCCGAAGAATCCCAGGAGCTCGTCGTCCCAGTCCAGGGTCTCGAGATTCATCAGCATGGTGCGACTGGCGTTGGTCGGATCGGTGACGTGCACCCCGCCGTTGGGGCCGCCGGTCATGTTCCACAGCACCCAGACATCCGGTGTGCCGAACAACGCCTCCCCGCGTTCGGCGTCCTCCCGCAGACCGGGGACGTTCTCCAGCAGCCACTGCAGCTTGCCCCCGGAAAAGTAGGTGGCCGGCGGCAGGCCGGCCTTGCGCCGGATCACATCGCCGCGGCCGTCGCGGTCCAGGGCCGCGGCTATCTGGTCGGTGCGGGTGTCCTGCCAGACGATGGCGTTGTGGTATGGCTGCCCGGTCTTGCGGTGCCAGACGATGGTGGTCTCGCGTTGGTTGGTGATGCCCAGCGCGGCGATGTCGGAGGCGCACAGGTTGGTGTTGTTCAGCGCCGAGGTCACCACTGTCTGGGTCCGCCCCCAGATCTCGGTCGGGTTGTGCTCGACCCAACCCGCCTTGGGCAGGATCTGCTCGTGTTCGAGTTGGTGGCGGCCGACCTCCAGACCGTTGTGGTCGAAGATCATGCAGCGGGTGCTGGTGGTGCCCTGGTCAATCGAAGCGACGAAGTCGGCCACGGTGCCTCCCTGTGGTGTCGTGCCCGGTGGTTGTCCAACCGGGTGGTGTCAGTCCGGACAAACTGTGCTGGGAGTCTGCCACCGTCCATGCGCGTGCAAGGGGTCTCTGCGCGATTTCCCTGCCGACACCGCGGATCGTCAATTTCTTGCGCCGCGAACGCGAACCAGGTTGCATCGTCATCGTGGGCGAAGAGGTCAAACACACCAGCTACAGCCGGGCGCACCGCCAGCAATACCGGCACAAGGTCCAACAGTGCCTGGACGTCTTCGAAACCATGCTCGCCGAGTCCAGCTTCGAGTTCGACCACCCGCTGACCGGGATGGAGATCGAGTGCAACCTCGTCGACAGCGCCTACCAGCCTGCCATGACCAACCAGGAAGTGTTGGCCTCGATCGCTGATCCGGCCTATCAGACCGAATTGGGCGCCTACAACATCGAATTCAACGTCCCGCCGCGGCCGCTGCCCGGTCGCACCGCACTCGAACTGGAGGCCGAGGTGCGGGCGAGTCTGAACGCCGCGGAGGCCAAAGCCAACAACGACGGTTCGCACATCGTGATGATCGGCATTCTGCCGACCCTGATGCCCGAACACCTGGCCGGCAGCTGGATGAGCCCGTCCATGCGCTACCAGGCGCTCAACGACTCGATCTTCACCGCCCGCGGCGAGGACATCCTGATCGACATAGCCGGGGCCGAGCACCTGAGCATTCCCGCCGAATCCATCGCACCGGAGTCGGCGTGCACCAGCATGCAGTTGCATCTGCAGGTCGCACCCGCCGACTTCGCCAGCAACTGGAACGCCGCCCAGGTGCTGGCCGCGCCGCAGCTGGCGATCGGTGCCAACTCCCCCTACTTCTTCGGCCACCAACTGTGGGCCGAGACCCGCATCGAGTTGTTCACCCAGGCCACCGACACCAGGCCCGAGGAGTTGAAGACCCAGGGGGTACGGCCCCGGGTGTGGTTCGGGGAGCGCTGGATCACCTCAATCTTCGATTTGTTCGAGGAGAATGTCCGATACTTCCCGTCCCTGCTGCCGGAGCTCTCCGAGGAGGACCCGGCAGTCGAGCTTGCCGCCGGGCGCACGCCGGCGCTCTCCGAACTCCGACTGCACAACGGCACCGTGTACCGATGGAACCGCCCGGTGTACGACGTGGTGGCCGGCCGGCCGCATGTCCGAGTGGAGAACCGGGTGCTGCCGGCCGGTCCCACCGTGGTGGACATGATGGCCAACTCCGCGTTCTACTACGGGCTGCTGCGCACCATTTCCGAGGACGAGCGGCCGCTGTGGACCAAGATGAGCTTCTTGGCTGCGCAGGACAATTTCGTCGACGCCGCCCGCAACGGGATGGCGGCGCGGCTGTACTGGCCGGGCCTCGGCGAGGTGACCCCCGACGAGTTGGTTCTGCGCCATCTGCTTCCGATGGCCGATGAGGGTCTGCGGCGCTGGAAGGTCGCCGCCGAGGTGCGGGATCGCTACCTCGGTGTGATCGAAGGCCGGGCCAAGGCCGGCCGCAACGGCGCGGTGTGGCAGGTCGCCATGGTGAACCGCCTGGAAGACCGCGGGCTGGATCGGCCGGCGGCACTGGCCGAGATGCTGCGCGTTTACAGCGAGCTGATGCACAGCAACGACCCTGTGCACTCCTGGCCGCTGGTGTGAATTCTCCGAGCTACCCCATAA
>VERS01000401.1 GCA_018882545.1 Mycobacterium sp. | reverse complement strand
GGTCTGCAGTGGCCGTTCGCCGATGAGGACGACCCGCTGGACACCCCGGCACGGCAGTGGGGGGTCGCCACCGAGCACGACCGGATCCTGTTGTGCGGATCGGGAGCACGGCGTGGCGGTGCCGTCTCCGGCATCGGCGGCCACAATGCCGCGATGGCGGTGCTGGCCGGACTCAGCGGCCGCCCAGGGTGAGGTAGTCGCGCTCGCCGTATCCGGTGTAGATCTGCCGGGGGCGGCCGATCTTGTTGGGTTCCTCGTGCATCTCGCGCCAGTGTGCGATCCAGCCGGGCAGCCGGCCCAGTGCGAACAACACGGTGAACATCCGGGTCGGAAAGCCCATCGCCCGGTAGATGACACCGGTGTAGAAGTCCACATTGGGGTACAGCTTGCGCTCGATGAAGTAGTCGTCGGTCAGCGCGACCTCCTCCAGCGACTTGGCGATGTCGAGCAACTCGTCGTCCCCGCCCAGTTTGCCCAGAATCTTGTCGGCCTGCTCCTTGACGATCCGCGCCCGGGGGTCGTAGTTCTTGTAGACCCGGTGGCCGAAGCCCATCAGCTTGACCCCGTCCTCCCGGTTCTTGACCTTGCGCACGAACTCAGTCACGTCCCCGCCGTGCCCACGGATCTCCTCCAGCATCTCCAGCACCGACTGGTTGGCCCCGCCGTGCAGGGGGCCCCACAGCGCATTGATGCCGCCGGAGATCGAGGTGAACAGGTTTGCCTGGGAGGATCCGACCAGTCGGACCGTGGAGGTCGAGCAGTTCTGCTCGTGGTCGGCGTGCAGGATCAGCAGCATGTCCAGCGCACGCACGATCTCAGGATCGGGCTTGTAGGGCTCGGCCGGGAACCCGAACGTCATCCGCAGGAAATTCTCGACCAGACTCAGCGAGTTGTCCGGGTACAGGAACGGCTGGCCGACGGACTTCTTGTAGGCGTAGGCCGCGATGGTGGGCAGCTTGGCGAGCAGCCGGATGGTCGACAGTTCGACCTGGTCGTGATCCAGGGGATCCAGCGAATCCTGATAATAGGCGCTGAGCGCGTTGACGGCGCTGGACAGCACCGGCATGGGGTGGGCGTTGCGGGGGAAACCGTCGAAGAACCGCTTGAGATCCTCGTGCAGCAGGGTGTGCCGCTGGATCTTGGTGGTGAACGCCTCAAGCTGCGCCGCGGTCGGCAATTCGCCGTAGATCAGCAAATAACTGACCTCGATGAAGTTCGACTTCTCCGCCAGCTGCTCGATCGGGTAGCCGCGGTAGCGCAGGATCCCGGCGTCGCCGTCGATATAGGTGATGGCACTCTCGGTTGAGGCGGTGTTGACAAACCCCTGATCGAAGGTGGTGTAGCCGGTCTTGGCCAGCAGGGGACCCAGGGCGATACCGTCGGGACCCTCGCTCGCGTGCACGATTTGCAGGTCCAGTTCTCCGCCGGGATAGCGGAGAGTGGCAGTGTCGTCGGTTGCGGCCACGTCAAACCCTTCCTGCCTGTTCGACGGCTTCAGCAAGCCGTCATGCGGTCACGCTAGTGTGCGCTCTTAGAGAACGTAGTCGCTACCGCTTCGGCCCGCCTGAGGGGGGCTGCCCCGGCGTCCCCGACTCGGGATGCCAGGGTCGCCAGAGTCGGGTGAAGATCGCGAAAGTCTCCTCGATCCGGTCGCTGAGGGCGCCCGGGTCAGCGGTGTCGCTGCCCGGCCGGCCGAGGGCCGTGGCCATCAGCACCGCCCAGGTGTCGAACACCACGCGCACCGCCGGATCGGTCGTCGGCAAGCCCATCCGCCAGGCGATCGCCTCGACCACCGCGTGGGTGGATCCGTCCGGCCGGAAGGTGAAGGTCGCCAGGCTCAGCATCGGGGTGCTGTTGACGATGCTGAGGAATCCGCGCATCCGGTCAACGGAGGTCGACTCCGGCTGGCCGTGCTCGGCGGCCCGGAACACCTCGGTGTGCGCCCGGACCAGAGCCTCATGCTCGGTGATGTCGCGCGGCTGGCGGGTCAGCGCCTCGGCGACCTGTTCGGCGACCTCCTCCATCAGAGCAGCGATGACGGCCTCTTTGTTGGGGAAGTACCGGCTGAATGTTCGGGGCGACACGTCGGCGCCGGCCGCGATCTGGTCGACGGTGGTCCGTTCGTAACCCTGCTCGGCGCAGAGCCGCGCGGCGACGTCGACCAGCGTTGCCCGGGTCCGTTGCTTCTTGCGCTCCCGCAGCCCAGGGGCCGGCCCGCCGGTGGGTTGAGACACCTCTCGATCGTAGGCGCGCGGCCCGCCACGACCACCGGCCGTATGCAGACGCGCGCGGCAACCCGGCGTTCCGGCACGTCGGCGCCGCCGCGACACCGCTCGGCGGGCGATCAGGGTTGCAGCCGCTCGATCCGGTCGACATCGCCGGGCAGCACCCGAATCCTGTTGTGAATCCGGTTCTCCCGGCCCTGCCAGAACTCGACGACCTCGGCGGCGAGACGATAGCCACCCCAGTGCGGCGGGACCGGTACCTGCTGCTGGCCGGCGAAGCGCTCGGTGACCTCGGCGAGTTGGGACATCAACTGGGCACGCGAGGCGATCGGCCGGGACTGCTCGGAGGCCCAGGCGCCCAGTTGCGAGCCGCGCGGGCGCCTCGCCCAGTACTCCGCAGTCTCCTCCGCGCTGACCTTGCTGACCGCGCCCCGCACGTGCACCTGCCGGCCCAGCGCGTACCACGGGAAGGTCACCGAGGCGTAGGGCGTCGCGGCCAGGTCGGCCCCCTTGGCAGAGTCGTAGTTGGTGTAGAACGTGACACCCTCGGCGTCGGCGCTCTTGCACAGCACGGTGCGGGTCACCGGGTGGCCCGACTGGACGGTGGCCAGCACCATCGCGTTGGGCTCGGTGACCCCGGCCTGCTCGGCGTCCTCGATCCAGCGGTGCAGCAGTGCCACCCAGCCGTCGGCCAGCCAGTCCACGTCCAGGTCGCTGCTGCCGTCTTTTTCCACCGACCCGTACTCCACCCGCATCGCGGCAAGCCGGTCGGCGGGGCCACCTCGAGTTACCACGACCTCACGGTACGCCGCCCGGGTCTAGGTCGGGCCACCCTCGCGAGCAGTCGGGTCACCCTCGCGAGCAGTCGGGTCACCCTCGCGAGCAGTCGGGTCACCCTCGCGAGCATTCGGGTCACCCTCGCGAGCAGACGTAAAAGGTCCGAGATTGTCGGCGTGTCGGGACCGTTTGTGTCTGCTCGCCCGGGAGACCGGGCGGGCGACGGCGAGCATTTCGTCGACGGAGGTGAACTTGACCCGCGGTCGTCCCTGGGCCCGCCCGCGGGCGATTTCGGCATCGTCGATGGCCCGCCAGCCCGCGGCATCCACCACCTCAGGTTGGCGGCCGCGAATGAGTCCGGACAACGCCGTCGGCCGCCGCACCGGGGCACCGAGGCGCCCGCTGTTGAAGTCGTCGACCAGTGTCGCGACAGTCTGCATGGCGCAGGATTTGTTGG
>VERS01000400.1 GCA_018882545.1 Mycobacterium sp. | reverse complement strand
CCAGCAGTCGCGGCCGCCGGCCCACCTCGAACTGCTTGCCGGGCAGGGTGCGCGCCACCATCCGCAGGTTCACCGTGCCCACCTCGATGCTCTCCACGCCCATCAGTTCGGGCTTGTCGAGCAGCAGCGCGCTCAACTCCGGGTCCTCGACGGCCTCCTCGCACACCCGGTCGAGCACCTCGTGCACGGCGGCGAGGTCGGTGCCCGGCTGCAGCGGGATGTCGACCACCGCGCGCGCCCACTCCTTGGACAGGTTGAGCGTCTTGAAGATCTGGCCGTTGGAGATGGTGTAGAGCTCACCGTCGGCGGTGCGCAACTTGGTCACCCGCAGGGTCACCTCCTCGACGGTCCCCATCGCCTCACCGCTGGTCCCCATGGTGAGCTGCACCAGGTCACCCAGGCCGTACTGCCGCTCGGTGATGATGAAGAACCCCGCGAGCAGGTCCTGCACCACCCGCTGCGCGCCGAAACCCAGCGCCGCGCCCAGCACCGCCGCCGGGGCGACCAGCGAGCCGACCGGGATCTGCAGGATGTCGGTGATCTTGACGAACACCACCACACCCAGCAGGGCGATCGCGACGTAGGACACCACCGAGGCCACCGCCTGGCTGTGTTTGACGCTTTCCGAGCGCACCAGCGCGTCGCTCTTGGTGAACAGTGCATCGATGCGCCGGCTGATCCGCTGGGCGACCCAGGTGATGAACCGGCCGCCCAGAACTCCGCCGATCAGCAGCAGCGCGATCTGGGTCCCGCTGGTGCGGATCCACTCGCCGATGGCGCCGTCCCAGAAGTTGCGCCAGGTCTCGGCTGCGGACAGCGCCGCGAAGTCAGTCGTCATCTCGCCGGTTACGCCACCGGATTCCCGCTTCCAGGAACCCGTCGATGTCCCCATCCAGGACGGCCGCCGGATTGCCGACTTCGTAGTCGGTTCGCAGATCCTTGACCATTTGGTAGGGGTGCAGAACGTAGGAGCGCATCTGGTTGCCCCACGAGCTTCCACCGTCGCCCTTGAGGGCGTCGAGTTCGGCCCGCTCCTCCTGGCGTTTGCGTTCGAGCAGTTTGGCCTGGAGGACCCGCATCGCAGAGACCTTGTTCTGGAGCTGCGACTTTTCGTTCTGGCAGGTCACGACGATACCCGTCGGGATGTGGGTGAGTCGAACCGCCGAGTCGGTGGTGTTGACCGACTGCCCACCGGGCCCGCTGGAGCGGTAGACGTCCACCCGCAGGTCGGTCTCGGGGATGTCGATGTGGTCGGTGGTCTCCACCACCGGCAGCACTTCCACCTCGGCGAAGGACGTCTGCCTGCGGCTCTGGTTGTCGAACGGGCTGATCCGCACCAACCGGTGGGTGCCCTGCTCCACCGAGAGGGTGCCGTAGGCGAACGGCGCGTGCACCACGAAGGTGGCGCTTTTGATGCCGGCCTCCTCGGCGTAGGAGGTGTCGAAGACCTCAACCGGGTAGTCGTGTTGCTCAGCCCACCGGATGTACATCCGCATCAGCATCTCGGCCCAGTCCGCGGCGTCCACGCCACCGGCCCCGGAGCGGATGTTGACCAGCGCCTCGCGCTCGTCGTATTCCCCGGACAGCAGGGTGCGGACCTCCATCGCCTCGATGTCGGCCTGCAGCGCCTTGAGCTCGGCGTCGGCCTCGGCGAGGGCCTCCGAGCCGGCGGCCCCGTCCTCCTCGGCGGCCAGCTCGTAGAGCACGGGCAGGTCGTCGAGGCGCCCGCGCAGGCCCTGGACCCGGCGCAATTCGCCCTGCGCATGCGACAGTTCACTGGTCACCCGCTGGGCGCGGCTCTGGTCGTCCCAGAGGTTGGGGTCCGACGCCTGGTGTTCGAGCTTGCCGATCCGGGCTTTGAGCGCGTCGACGTCGAGCACCCGCTCCACCGTGGTCAGGGTGGCGTCCAGCGCCGAGATTTCCGCCTGCCGATCGGTGTCCACGGGATCTCACGTTACCGGCGGCCCGGTGGCGGTGATTACCATCCCAGGGATGCGTCCCTATTACGTCGCGATCGTCGGCGCGGGGCCCTCGGGCTACTTCGCGGCCGCCTCGCTGCTGAAGTTCGCCGATGCCTCCGTCGCCGACGGCGGCGCCGACGTCTGTGTCGACATGCTCGAAATGCTGCCGACGCCTTGGGGTTTGGTGCGCTCGGGAGTGGCCCCGGATCACCCGAAGATCAAGTCGATCAGCCGCACCTTCGAGAAGACCTCCACCGATCCGCGGTTCCGATTCTTCGGCAATATCGCGGTGGGCGAGCAGGTGTCCGCCGACGAGTTGGCTCAGCGCTACGACGCGGTGGTCTACGCGGTGGGGACCCAGTCCGACCGCGCGTTGGGCATTCCCGGCGAGGACCTGCCGGGCAGTGTGGCCGCGGTGGACTTCGTCGGCTGGTACAACGCCCACCCGCATTTCGCCGAGATGGCCCCCGACATCTCCAGCGGCCGGGCGGTGGTCATCGGCAACGGCAACGTCGCGATCGACGTGGCCCGCATCCTGGTCACCGACCCCGACGTGCTGGCCGCCACCGACATCGCCGACCACGCGCTGGACGCGCTGCACCGGCGCGGTGTCGCCGAGGTGGTCATCGTCGGCCGCCGCGGACCGCTGCAGGGGGCGTTCACCACGCTGGAACTGCGCGAACTCGGCGAACTCGAGGGAGTCGAGGTCATCGTCGACCCGGCCGATCTGGCCGGCATCTCCGACGAGGACGCCGCCGCGGCGGGCAAGACGGTCGCCGCCAACATCAAGGTGCTGCGCGGCTACTCGACCCGCGATGCGACCCGGGATTCCCGAGACGGCATGCGGCGCATCACATTCCGCTTCTTCACCTCACCGGTCGAGATCAGCGGGACCGAGAGGGTCGAGGCCATCGTGCTGGGGCGCAACGAGTTGTTCACCGACGAGCACGGCCGGCCGGCGGCCCGCGACACCGGCCAACGCGAGACGCTGCCGGCCCAACTGGTGGTGCGCGCGGTGGGCTACCGCGGGGTGGCCATCCCCGGGCTGCCGTTCGACGAGCGCTCCGGCACCATCCCGCACGAGCAGGGCCGGAACGCCGGCCGCAGCGGCGACTACGTCGTCGGCTGGATCAAGCGCGGCCCGTCCGGGGTGATCGGGACCAACAAGAGCGACTCCCAGGACACCGTCGACACCCTGGTCGCCGACCTGGGTTCGGCGCAGTTGCGCGACGTCGGGCCCGGCTACGGCGAGGAACTGGCCCGCTGGCTGGCCGAACGGCAGCCCGACCTGGTCACCGACGACCACTGGCTGCGCATCGACGCCCACGAGCGTTCCGCGGGCGAACCGCACGGCCGGCCGCGGGTCAAGCTGGTCAGGGTCGCCGACATGCTGGACGTCGCGCGCGGCTAGGGCGCACCCCGCCGGCACACCTCGCCGAACGTGAGCCCTATGCCGATTTTCGGCGGGGATTTCGGCAATATCCCTCACACTCGACGGTTCAGGGC